>CAWCWQ010000123.1:0-29635 GCA_963799145.1 uncultured Acidobacteriaceae bacterium
AGGTTCCTGGGCCGCCGAGTCGAGCACCGCCGCAATGTCCCGTTCAGCTTCGTCGTTGGTCACAGTCCGCACAGGTCTATTCTACGGCAATTCAGGATAAGTCGCGCTCGTCACGACTCAAACAGGACGATCTTGCTTGCCTCTTGATCTCGCAGCCCTTGCGCCTACCAATCGGCTTCGCAGCCTGCGAGGCGGCATCGCGGGGCCGCAATCGATCCTTCAAGTCACGTCGTCTAATTGCGGCGCTATTGCATCCAGCGCCGGAGCGGGCAGAAGATGGGCGCGGCCCAGCACTTTGCGGGCCAGGCCGGTGAGCGGCATCCTGGCAGCCTCGCCGAGCGGAACCCAGCGGCGCTCTCCGCCGGCGACGGTCAAGGCCTCGACGTCGTCTTCAAAAACGGTGCGGATGCGCACGTAGTAGTTCACCTGCATGATGGCGTGGCGTACGGTCATGCGCACCTCGTCCTGGGGGACTACGGAATCGAGCAGCGCGGGCAGTTCCCACAGGCCGGGCATAACGGTGAGCGCGGAAGGCCGCCTCTTCGAGCAGAACTTCGCGGCTGGCTGGGACGGAGTCGCGGCCCGTGCGCACCGTTAACGCTTGAGCGACCTGGCGGCTCAACATGCGCATGCGGGGCGCCGTCTTGTGCTCGCCTTGGGTCTTGCAGTTCCTTATCAGCGGGCAAGCCGGGCACCGCGGATTGCGGGGCAGGCAGACGGTCGCTCCCAATTCCATGAGCGCCTGGTTGTAATCGCCGGGGCGCTTGGGATCCACAAGCTGCCCAGCCAGACCGTCGATCCTGCGCTTGAAAAGGGCTCCGCCGGCCCGGCTCCCAGCCGCCCAGCCCTCCAACCGGCAGAGTACCCGCTCCACGTTGCCGTCAACCACTGCAACCGCTTCTCCAAAGGCAATGCTGGCGATGGCCGCGGCCGTGTATGCGCCGATGCCGGGAAGCAGGCGCAGCTCCCCGGCGGTGGCCGGCAGACAGCCATGTCGATGGTCGATCAGGAAGCGCGCGGCCTTTTGCAACATGCGCGCGCGGCGGTAGTAGCCCAGGCCGCTCCACACCGCCAGCACATCCTCCTCCCGCGCCAAGGCCAGCGATGCGAGCGTGGGAAAGCGCGCCATAAAAGCCTGGTAGCGATCCACAACTACGGCTACCCTGGTCTGCTGCAGCATGATTTCAGAGACCCAGATGGCGTAAGGATCGGAGCTGCGCCGCCAGGGCAGGTCGCGCCCGTTGAGCGCATACCACTCCAGCAGCCGGTCTGGCGTCGTGGCGATCTTTCCCGCGTCTTGGCCGTACTTGACCATGAACTCAGATTAAGGCATTTCCTTCAGCCGAGCGCCATCGAGCAAACCGTCTCCGGTGGGGCCAGCTTGGATGTGGTTCCTGGCGCAGGCGAGATGCAGGAAGGGAAGACCGGGCGCCCGTGGCGGAGCCTCACCGGCTCGCCATCGGCCATTCGCAGTTTCCCATTCAACGGTGCAGCGGTGTATAAGGTATCTGCGAACTCGCCTGTGCCAGCGTCCGCCGCGGCGCAGGGTTTCCTCCGCAAGCCGGCGGACAAACTCGTTTCAAACAACCCAGCTTGAAGGAGAAGATCCGCAATGAGCCTCCGCACACTCGCCGCATTCGTTCTCGCAACCCTTCCACTCTCATGTGTTGCACAGACGGCCTCTGGCGGCCAGACGCCGCCGCGCACATGGGTGGACAAGGACACCGGACATCGCGTTTGGCGGCTCAGCGACGAGCCCAACTCCGGCGGGTTCTACTTCAACGTGAATGCATATACTCCGGATGGAAAGCAGATGATTTACACCGCGCCGGACGGCATCCATGTGCTGGATTTGGCGACGCGCGCGACCAAATTGCTGGTGGCGAATCCGCCGCGGCCGGAGGGCGGGAGCGGAGCCGACATGCACGGGTTCATGTCCGGCATGGTCCACGCGCTGGTGGTCGGGAACAAGACCAACAGCGTCTTCTATACCGAGACAGATCCGGCGACGGGAATGACTTCGGTCTACAAGGCAGACACCAACAGCGGCGCGATCCGCAAGCTGACGGACTTGCCGGCGAAGCGGAATATCGTCAGCGTGAACGCCGATGAGACGCTGGCTGCCGGAACCTACATCGAGGGCGACGCGGCGGGCAAGGAGTATGGCTCGAACCTGCCTGCCCCGGCGCAGCCGGCCGGCGGCGCCGATAACCGCGTGGCCAGCGATGCGGAGGGGCCGCATTTCCAACCCACCAACAAGGGCGCCATGATGGAAACTCGCCTGGCAGCGCGGCTGCCCCTGGTGCTGTTTACCATTCGCCTCGAACCGGGGCCGAACGGCGAAAAGGCGGGGACCATGAGGACGCTGCTGCACTCCACCGACTGGGTGAACCACCTGCTCTTCTCGCCCAGCGATCCCACCCTGCTGATGTATTGCCACGAAGGGCCATGGCAGAAAGTGGACCGCATCTGGATGATCCACACCGATGGCACCGGCAACCGGCTCATCCACAAGCGGACCATGCTCAACGAGATCGCGGGCCACGAGTTCTGGGGGCTGGACGGCGAGACGATCTGGTACGACTGGCAATACCCCAAGGGCGAGGACTTTTTCCTGGCGGGCTACAACCTGAAGACCGGGCAGCGGACCGCCTACCACATGCAGCGGGACGAGTGGTCGATTCACTTTAACCTGACGAAGGATCTCTCGCTGTTCTGCGGCGACGGGGGCGATCCGGGGCAGGTGGCCAGGGCCCGCGATGGCGAGTGGATCGAGCTTTTCCGTCCGCAGGCGCTGGAAGGCGGCAAGGGCGCGCTGAACGACCCCAATTTCTGGCAGCCGGGCGTCTTCCACTCCGAGCGACTGGTGAACATGTCGCACCACTACTATCGCCAGGAGCCCAATGTGCGCTTCTCGCCGGATAAGTCGCTGGTGATCTTTACCAGCAACATGTTCGGGGCGAGCTACGTTTTTGGCGCCGAGGTGGCCAAGGCCGACAATCCGCCTGCCGGCGAGGTGGAGTCCACACCGGATTTGGCGCGCAAGTTCAACCCAATTGAGCCGCCCAACAGCAAGGGTCCCGTGGTGCCGCCGCACGCACGCTGAACCGATCGCGGTGTATTGGGGCGCATTTGCTCCTGGCTGTGAATCCAGGTTTTTCGGCGCGGCGGGCGAGTATTGGAACCCCAGTGTTCAGTTACCTTGACCGGGCGGCCGGCGCGCATAATCGGGTGCATCTTTGTGGGGCTCCACCGGCTCCGCAAACGCCGTAGCTCGCCGTTAACTCGATCCTTTCGCCCGAGCGGCAATCTTTAGGCGGCTCCAATCAAGTCCTCACGGCAAGGATGGCATTGCCTCCGGGGCTAAAGAGGCTGCGGAGAAACTCTGGATTCTTGGCGGAATTGGCTTTTGGCGCCCTTCCGGGGCTAAAGACCGCCTTGATTCTGTTGGCTTTATGCGGGGGTTGAAACCCCCGCCTCCCTCCGGATTGAGTTTTTCCGCAGCCTGTAAAGCCCGACATTCATCCCATTGCGTTTACGGCTCGACTAAAGTCGTGCCATGACACGACATGGACTTGTTCGCAGGTTCCTGTAAGCTCCCGCGCAGGACAATGAAACGATTTCGTTTGGCCTCGCACTATTCCCTGTGCGGCGACTCGGAGTGCTGACTGCATGTGATGAGTTTGCCGCTTCGGCCGGCTTCCCCCAGAGCAGACGGGATCGGCACTTCAAAGCAGGTTCCGTCTGCGGCCACGGCAGAAGGGAGTAACTTTCAAATGATCGGCATCAATCATGTATGGTTTTTTGTTTTATGCGCGCTCGCAGTCTGGCGGCTAGCCCATCTGATTACCAGGGAGAGCGGTCCCTTGAATCCGATCTCGCGGCTGCGCGCCATCCTCGGTTCCGGGGTGCTGGGCCGCGCGATGGATTGTTTCTACTGTTTGAGTTTCCTGCTTTCGCTGCCCCTGGCGATCTGGATGAGCAATGGCCCGATGGGGTTTCTCGTCCAATGGCCGGCGCTCTCGGCGGTGGCGTGCCTGCTTGAAAGGGCAACGCAGCGGGGGCGCGGCGAACTCCGCGTATCTCCTGCTGCCACATCCTATTTAGATAAGGTTCTTCGCGGAGTGTAAGGGCGATGGGGCAGAGCGCACCGGCATCGCGGGCGAGTTTGGAGCCGCCTGGCCCGGAGAGCAGGGCAGGAGCGGTTTCTCGACTCGATGGAGCAGACGGCGGCGTGGGCAGAGCCGTTGACTCCGGTCGAGCCTTCCTTCTCGAAGCCGGCCAACGGACTCCAACTGGCTTGGCGCGGCGTCGTGCTTTGCAACTCCTTCGTCCACAGGTGGTTCAATATCTACGATTGCGGCGCCGAAGCCGCCCTCTATCTATATGCGTCGCCGCTGCTGCGCTGCCTCGCGGGGACGGATTCGGACCGCGCGGCAGTTCCGCATGAAACGACCGCCCCTCGATTCCTCAATCTTCTGGAGCGGCGCGGCCTCTCAAGGCCGGAAAACGCGCCTTCCTTTCCTGGCGGACAGCCGGAATTAGCCATCCCATGGAGATCGCTCTGGCTGTACGTTTCGCTGCTCTTGCCGGCATTGTTGCTGGCACTCTGAAACGGCTGCCCAGGGGCACTTTCCGCGCCCACAAGAGCAAAGTCCCCGGCTTCTCCAGGGGGATGCTCGCCTTTCGTAGAATCCGCCTACTCGGGATCTCTCGCAAATACCCCAACTTCGATTTGCATACCCAGTCTGGAATCAGAGGTTTATACTACCGGGAAAGCGTTTGCGCGCAGCATCGCCGGTTTGCGGGTACATCGAGGGGCTCTTTCAACGATCGCGATCCGCCGATGCCTGCAACGCCCGCACAGGCGTAGATTTGTGGGATAGTTGACTTGGGGACGCCATGCAAGAGCAAACACCAGCGGCAGCAGAGCAACCGGGTCGCGAGGATCGAGGCGGCTCTTCCTTCGTTCCGCCGGCCTTGGCAGGCTTGGCGCTGGCCTTGGCGCTGGGCGTGTTTGCGCCGCGGCTGGTAGTCAATTTCCGCTACGATGGATTGCTGATTTTTGCTGCTGGAGCCGCGGCCGCGGTCCTCGTTCTTCGCCTCATGGTTCAGCGCGAGCAGCGTCAAGCCCTACAGCGGACGGTCAGCCAAATCGTCGGCGAGGACTTTTCCCCCGAGGTCGCAATCACCCGCATTCTCGAGGCTCTGTGCGTCTCTCACGGCTGGGACGCGGCCCTGGAGTGGAAGGTGAACGCCGAGGAGAACCGGCTGGAGTTCCGCTCCGGATGGGGCGCCCAGCGTGAGCGCATACAGTCCCTAATCCAGGAGAGCAAGGGGGAAACGCTGGCCGGCAACGACAGCCTGCCAGAACAGGTGTGGCTGGACGACCGCCCGGTGTGGATCACCGACCTCAATTCGACGCCCCACAGCGCGCACGCTCAGTCCGCGCTTCGCCACGGGATGGTCTCCGGCTGGGCTGTGCCTGTGCGCGTGGGAAACAAGGTGGCGGCTGTTCTCGAGTTCTATTGCCACTCGGCCATTCGCGAGAATCGCGAGGCTCTGTCGGCCGTGGAGGCCGCAGCCGCTTCGCTGGGTCAGATGCGCGCGCGCTCCCACGAACAAGGGCGGGCCGAAGAACTCTATCGCAGGCAGGAGATTCTGCTGGACTCGGTCGCCGACGGTATCTGCGGCGTTGACCTCCACGGTTTGGTCACCTTTGCCAACCCCGCTGCCGCGCGGCTGCTTGCGGCCGATGCCTCGAGCCTCGCCGGCAAATCGGTCCACGAATTGCTCCACGGCTTCGCGCCAGCCATCTCCGAATGCGGCACGGATTGTTCGCTTCGCCACGCCAATGGAGACCATATGGCCGATTCGGGCGAAGACACCATTTTTCGCGCCGACGGCAGCGCCTTCCCGGCCGAGTATGCTTTGACCCCCATCCTCGACCAGGGCCGCTTCTCCGGCGCCGTGCTCAGCTTCCGCGACATCAGCCAGCGCTTTGCCCTCGACCGTCTCAAGGACGAGTTCATCTCCACCGTCAGCCACGAATTGCGCACGCCCCTGACCTCCATCCGCGGGGCTCTCGGCCTGCTCTCTTCCGGCATTCTCGGCCCGGTCAACGACAAGGCCACCAACCTGCTTCGCATCGCCCTCAACAACTCGGACCGGCTGGTCCGCCTGATCAACGACGTGCTCGATCTGGAGCGCATTCAGAGCGGCCGCGAACCCCTTGTCTTCCGGCCTGTCCAATTGGGCGACATCGTCCGCCAAGCCATCGACGGCATGGCGCCGGTGGCCGAGGCAGCAGGAGTGCAACTCATCCACGACACTACCCAGGTTGAGATCGCCGCCGACCCCGACCGCCTCATCCAGATTCTCACCAATCTGCTCTCCAACGCCGTCAAGTTCTCCCCGCCCAACTCGACCATCTCGGTCACGCTGCGGCCCGGCGTCACCGGCGTCACGCTCTCCGTCATCGACCATGGCCGGGGAATTCCGGCCGACAAGCTGGAGGCCATCTTCGGCCGCTTTCAGCAGGTGGATGCTTCGGACTCCCGCCAGAAGGGCGGCAGCGGATTGGGGCTGGCGATCTGCCGCACCATTGTGCTGCAACACTCCGGGCGCATCTGGGCTGAGCGGAATCCCATTCGCGGCTCGACCTTCCGGGTGTTTCTGCCCTACCAGCCAGCGCCTGTCGCGATCTCGGACCCTATCTTCGACCAGGAGCTCTGTCATGGAACGGTCCTGCTGGCCAGCGCCAACGCGGCCACGCGGCCCCAAGTCGCCGCTGTGCTTACCCGCCGCGGCTTCCGTGTGATCGAAACAGCTACCGTGCAGCAAACCCTGGCAGCGGTTCAACAAGGCCTGGGAGCCATCCTGCTCGATACCTCCCTGAATGGCTTGAACGGCTGGGAGATTCTGCCCCTTCTGCGCCGCCAGGCTCCCGAGGCCCGCACCCCAATCGTATTGTTGAGCGTTCAGAGCCGGCAGAAACCGGAAGACCCTGCCGTCGATGCCCAGGGATGGGCGGCGAAGCCGCTCAATGAGGATGCCTTGCTGGCCGAACTGGCACGCACTCTCTGTAGAGCCGGTGAAAAGGCCCGCATCTTGATCGTCGAGGACGATGTCGATCTGGCGCGCATCATCGGAGATATCTTTTCCCCTGAATTGTTCGCCGTCCAATTCGCCTATTCGCTGCACCAGGCTCAGGACGCATCTCTATCGTTTGAGCCCCAACTGCTGGTTGTGGACATCGGCCTGCCCGATGGCGACGGTTTCAACCTGGCGGATTGGCTGCGCCAGCACGACGAACTCGCTCACTTGCCTCTGGTGGTTTACTCCGGCCACGGATTCTCCCCGGCCGAACGCCGGCAGCTTATCCATGGGCCCACGCACTTCCTCTCCCGGGTTCGCGTCCAGCCGCAACAGATCGAAGCGCTGGTCTTGACGATGATGCGCGCTTCGCGTCTGATGGAAGAGGCCGCTCCTCCGAAGTCGCCAGTTGGCAGTCCTTGAGTGCGCTTGGCGAAGCCGGGCTGAATGTGCCGGCCCGCGAAACAGCCGGCCTGTTGCCGAGAGAGCCCCGCGGCTTGCGCCCGTTCAGCGCGGACATGGGCTGGCCGGCGCGCAGATTTCAGAATAGGCGCGGATGAATTGCCAACTCGCTATCCAGCAATGTGGAGGTTGTATCCAAATGTCCCACCGCATCTTGATCATCGACGATGAAGAAGATATCCGTGAAGTGGCCGGCCTGAGTCTGGAGACCGTGGCCGGCTGGGAAGTCCTGCTTGCCAACTCCGGCCCGCAGGGTATCGCCAGCGCCATCGAACACCAGCCCGATGCAATCCTCCTCGACGTCATGATGCCCGGCATGGATGGTCCTGCAACCTTCCGCGAACTGCGCGGCAATCCCGTCACCGCTCACATCCCGGTGATGCTGCTCACCGCCAAAGTACAGGCCACCGATCAGCGCCGCTTCGCCGACCTCGGCGTCGAGGCTGTGCTCTTCAAGCCCTTTGACCCCCTCACGCTCTCCGATCAGATCGCCCGCGTCCTGGGCTGGAGCTGAAAGGCGTCTTCCGCCAGAAAGGCCCCTCAGTTTTGGATCCCGTCCAGCAGGACGCTCTCAGCCAGGCCCTCGACGCCTTGTGGGCCAGGTTCCTGCCGCTTGTTGAAGAGCGGATCGCCCTTCTGGAATCCGCCGCCGCGGCATTCGCCGCCGGCAGGCTCTCGATCGAAGAGCGCCAGGCGGCCGGCGCCGCTGCCCACAAGCTGGCCGGCGTCCTGGGAACCTTCGGCCTCGCCAGGGGGACCGCCTTGGCTCGCGAGCTGGAGACGATGTACTTGAGCCAGAGCCCGCCCGACTCCGCCCTGGGCGCAAGCCTGATCTCGATCACCGCCGAGTTGCGCGCCATCGTCAAGGACCGCAAGTGAGGCCGGAGCAGTACGCTGAGTCTCGGCACGGAATCTCTTTTATGAGACCTCGTGTGGCGGTGAAGCGATCCACGCCGCTTTTTGGCCAAGATCAGCTTCGTTTTCGCCGGTCAGCTTTTGAGCCGCAAGGGATTGAAAAACTTCAATCCGGCAAAGTGCTTTTCGTTGCTGGTGACCACCACGCACCCGTTCGCTTCAGCGGCTGCCGCAACAATCATGTCAAGTGCGCTGCGCGGCCTTCCGGCTTTCACCCCATCGGCCATCAACCGTGCCCAGATCAGGCTGGCCTTCTCATCGAACGGGAGCACCCGGCCTGCGAATAGCGCTTGCGGACCCTCGGGACCGTGAAACCAGCGCTCCAGCTGCGCGCGCTTCTTGTTTGCGGGCTTTTCAAGTATCCCGCGCCAAATCTCGGCAACCGTGAGAGATGAAGTAAAAAGGTCTTTGTCGTCCTGCTGCAATATCCAGGCGACGAGCAACTCCGACGGCGCAGGTTTGGTGACGTTGCCGATGATGTTTGTGTCAAGCAGATAGCGGGTCACAGGTCAACCTCGCGGCCAGCGATCACCGGACGTTCCAGGTTGAGCTCGGCGCCGGCCAGGGGCGAGCGGCGCAGAGCAGCGAGAATGACGCCACGGCTGGGCGGGTCGCCGGTGATGCGGCTGTGGATGAGGGCCCGAAGCTGGCCCACCTCTTGGTTGTCGCCAGCCAACCGGCGAGCCAGCGAGCGGATCAGCTCCCGATCCTGTTCGAGTCCCAGAACCTCGAACCGCGCCATTCCACGCTGGGTGAGCCGCTCCCTGTAACTCCTCAATGCGCGCGATTGGGCTGTATCGCTCATGGTTTCCTCGATTCTATATCCAGTAATATATCTGGAAATGCAGGCGATGGCAAACCGGCATGGAGTAAGCTCAACAAGCGGAACGGTTGTGCGAAACTGGACCCACCGTACCGAACCGCGCGGATGAATGCACAAGATGCTGCCAGGCGCCTTCGCGCACGATAGTCTTGAAGGCAACGTGATCAGGGACGACGAACAACTCGCGGCTCCGCATCCTGCCACCTTTATCAACGACGCCGGCGAGCCGGCGCCGCCCGCGCGCCCAGCCGAAAGGGCCGCGGCGGAGCTGACGCCGTTCATGCGCCAGTGGACGGCGGCCAAGCGGGAGAATCCCGAGGCACTCCTGTTCTTCAGGATGGGGGACTTTTACGAGCTCTTCTACGACGACGCGGTGACGGTAAGCCGTGAGTTGCAGTTGACCTTAACGGCGCGTGACCGGGAGCGGAACCAGCCGATGTGCGGGGTTCCATATCACGCCGTCGAGAGCTATCTTACGCGTTTGCTGAGGAAGGGCTACCGCATCGCCATCTGCGACCAGATGGAGGACCCGAAGCTCACAAAGAAGATCGTGCGGCGCGAGGTGACGCGGGTGCTGACACCGGGGACGGCGCTCGATGCCGCTCTGGCACAGGAGCAGAACAATTACCTGGCGGCGATCTTCGAGATGCGGCTGGGCGGGGTGGCTGAGAAGACTCCGTCGGGGGTCAAGACCCCGGCCAGCCAGTCAGCAACGGTCTGCGCCGTGGCTCTGCTGGATGTTTCAACGGGAGAGTTCCGTACGGCGGAGTTTCAGGGGGCAACCGCCCGGCAGCAGGCGGTGGACGAGATTGCGCAAGCGGGGCCGAGCGAGCTCTTGCTGGCGGAGACGGCCGAGCTGCCTGCGCAGCTTGAGCGCATTCCCGCGCGGACGCGGGTTCCGGACTGGGTGTGGAGCAAGGAGTTTGCCGTGTCCCTCGTCGCCCGGCAGCTGAATGTGCGTTCGCTCGAAGGGTTTGGGCTGGGGGGCCACGATGCGGCAGCGATTGCCGCAGGCGCGGTGCTGCACTATGTGCGCACGACGCAGAAGATCGAAGCGCTGCACATCGACAGCCTCAAATTCCAGGAACACTCGACGGCGCTGGAGCTGGACCAGGTGACGGTGCGCAACCTCGAACTGGTGGAACCGCTATTCCTGGGCCAGGACAGCAAGGCAACGCTCTTTCATACGCTTGACGCCTGCCAGACGCCGATGGGCAAGCGGCTGCTGCGGGCGACGATCTTGCGGCCGCTGCTGGATCCCAACGCGCTGGAGGCTCGCTATGAGGCGGTCGCCGAGACGCATGGAAATCTGCTCAAACGCGAGGAGATTCGGCGCGCGTTTAACGGGATTCTGGATTTGGAACGGCTGCTGGCGCGGCTGAGCCTGGATTCGGCAGGGCCGCGGGATGTGCGGGCGCTTGCCGCGAGTCTGAGCAGGCTGCCGGGGCTGAAGGCGGCGGTCGATGCGATGCAGGCCGCCCTGTGGCGCGCTCTGGCCGCGCGGCTGGATACGCTCACTGACGTGACAGCGCGGATTGCATCGACGCTGGTCGAGGAGCCTCCGCTGACCCTGGTTGACGGCGGAGCGATTGCCGCCGGCGTGGACGCGGAACTCGACGAGCTGCGCGCGATCTCGACAACCGGAAGGCAGGCGATTGCGGCCATCGAGGAGCGGGAGCGCCAGCGCACGGGGATCGCTTCGCTGAAGGTGCGGTATAACTCGGTCTTCGGCTATTACATCGAGATAACCAAGGCCAACATGGCCCTGGCGCCGGCCGACTACGAGCGCAAGCAAACGCTGGTGAATGCCGAGCGGTTCACGACGCCGGAGTTGAAGGAGTACGAGCGGAAGATACTCACCGCGCACGACCGCTCCATCGAGATCGAGAAGCGTATCTTCGTCGAGCTGCGGCGCGCGGTGCTTGCGGCGGCGGGCCGGATTCGACGCACATCGGCGGCGGTGGCCGAGGCGGACCTGCTGGCTAACTTTGCGCATCTGGCCGCGCTCAGGCACTATGTGCGCCCGGTTATCGTCGAGGAGCCGGTGATCGAGGCCGTTGCGGGCC
Source organism: uncultured Acidobacteriaceae bacterium (assembly GCA_963799145.1). Lineage (GTDB taxonomy): Bacteria > Acidobacteriota > Terriglobia > Terriglobales > Acidobacteriaceae > Telmatobacter. Next base: position 11,362 of record CAWCWQ010000123.1, read on the forward strand.
GCCATCCGGTCATCGAGCAGTGGATGGAGGAGACGCGCGAGGGGCGCTTCATTGCCAACGATTTGTATCTCAATGCGGCGGGCGGGGGGCCGAGTTTGTTGCTTATTACCGGCCCTAACATGGGCGGCAAGAGCACCTATCTCCGCCAGGCGGCAATGCTAGTGCTGATGGCGCAGATGGGCAGCTTTGTGCCGGCCGAGAGCCTGCGCTTCGGCCTGGTGGACCGCATCTATACGCGCATCGGGGCCAGCGACAATGTGGCGCGCGGCCGGTCGACCTTCATGGTGGAGATGACGGAGACGGCAACGATTCTGAATACCGCAACAAGTCAGTCGCTGATTCTGCTGGATGAGATGGGGCGCGGCACAGCGACCTTCGACGGGCTGTCGCTTGCCTGGGCGACGGTCGAGTATCTGCACGCGGAGACGGGGGCGCGCACGCTCTTTGCCACGCACTATCACGAGCTGACCATGCTGGCAGAGAAGCTGCCACGCGTGCGCAATCTGCGCGTGGGCGTGAAAGAGGCAGCGGGCGGGATCGTCTTTCTGCATAACATTGAGCCGGGCGCGGCCAGCAAGAGTTATGGCATCGAAGTGGCGCGGCTGGCGGGGCTGCCGTCGGCGGTGATCGAGCGGGCCAAGCGGGTCCTGCGCCAGCATGAGAAGCAGGAGCGGCAGAGCGTGCAGGTGGAGACGGCCGAGCCGGTGCAGTTGACCATCTTTACGCCGCTCTCGCAGCGGATTGTGGATCGCATCGAAGCAGCGGACGTGAACTCGCTGACGCCGCTGCAGGCGCTGAATCTGCTTGAGGAGTTGCAGCAGGAGTTGAAAGAGAGGGGATGAAGCACGGGGGTCAGAGATCAGAGATCGGAGATCAGGGGTCGGAGATCAGGGACGGAGCAAGAACTGAGGGAGCAGGAATGAAGTCGAATTTGCGCCACGCCGCGGGAAGCCTGCTGGTGGTGGGCCTAGGCGGCGCGGAGCTTACGGACCTGGAGCGCGCGTGGCTCAAGCTGGTCCGGCCGGGGGGGATCATTCTCTTCCGGCGCAACATTGAGGATGCGCGGCAGACGCGGGCGCTGCTCGGCGAGGCTACGGGATTGTGCGCGGCGCATAGCTTTCGCTGCGTGGACGTGGAAGGCGGGACGGTGGACCGGCTGCGCGACGCTTTGGCGCCCATGCCCTCTGTGCAGGCTGTGGCGCAGGCGGCGCTGTCTTGGGATTGGGATTTGCGGTCTCCCACCATTTCGCAAAGAACCCGAAAGGATGGGGCACCCAGCAGCGCTCCCGGGTCTCAAAGGCGAGACCTGGGGCACCCAGCTGAACGCTTTATGGGGCTGGCGTACGAACACGGCGAGTTGATTGCGCGCGGCGTGAAGGCCTTCGGCTTCAATACGACGCTGGCGCCGGTGCTGGACCTGGCGTTGCCCGCCTCGGCCGAGGTGATGGGCACGCGGGCCGCGGCGGCGACGGCGGTGGGGGTGGTGGAGTATGCGCGCCCGTTTCTTACCGGGCTGGCCAGGCACAACGTGGTGGGCTGCGGCAAGCATTTCCCTGGGCTGGGCGGCGGCGCGCTCGATTCGCATCTGGAGACTCCGGCGATTCGGCGCAGCACGCGCGAGATGTGGCGGGAGGATCTGGTTCCATATCGCGAGCTGTGCAACGAGCTGCCGATGGTGATGGTGAACCACGCGGCCTATCCAGATACGCCGGGCAAGGACCGGCCGGCGAGCGTGTCGCCCTACTGGATTGCGACGGTGCTGCGCAAGCGGATCGGCTATCGAGGGATCGTCTTCACCGACGATCTGGAGATGGGCGGCATTCTCAAGTTCATGCCCATCGAAGAGGCAGCCGTGGCGGCTATCCGCGCGGGGATGGATTTGATGGAGATCTGCCACAGCCCGGAGCTGATTCTGCGAGCTTACGAGGCGCTTATTGCCGAGGGCGAGCGCTCGGCGGCCTTCAGCAAACTGCTGCTGGCGCGGGCGGAGCAAACGGCGCGGCAGCGTGCAAAGTTGTTTGCAAGCGGAGTTTCCCCGGCGCTCTCGGCAAAGCAGTTCGAGGCGCTGCGGGCAGCGATTCTTCGCTTCGGCGAGACGATTGAGAAGGCCCAACCCGCCCCGGAGGCGCAACCCGCATGAGCGCGAAGACCATGACCGTGGCCGGCATCATGAGCGGCACCTCCGCCGATGGAATCGATGTGGCCGTGGTGCGGATCGCAGCCGGGCAAGCCGCGGCCAAAGCTCACATTGCTGGCGCACGAGGGCTTCGCGTTTCCGGCTGCGCTGCGGCGAGCGGTGCTGGCGGCGATGAATGCGGCCTCGACCTCGACGGCGGAGCTGGCGCGGCTCAACTGGCGGCTGGGCCTGGCCTACGCCGAGGCGGTGAGCGCGACGCGTCAAGCGGCACAACGTCAAGCTGGACCTGATTGGCTGCCACGGGCAGACGCTCTATCATCAGCCGCGCGCCGCGAGTTATGCGGGCCGGCGCTTCGCCTGCACCTGGCAGGCGGGCGAAGCGGCGGTGATTGCCGCGGCGCTCGGCGTTCCGGTGGTCTCGAACTTTCGTCCCGCGGATATGCTGGCCGGCGGCCAGGGCGCGCCGCTGGTTCCGCTGCTCGACTACGTGCTCTTTGCCGATGCCAGGCGCGGGCGCGTGCTGCAGAATATCGGCGGCATCGCCAACCTGACGGCGATTCCCGCCGGGGCCGCGGCGGACGGCGTGATCGCCTTCGACACCGGTCCCGGCAACATGGTGATCGACGCGCTGGCGCAGGAGCTTTTCGGCAAGCCCTTCGACCGCAACGGAGCCTTCGCCGCCGAGGGCACGGTGCATTGCGCCGGTGCTGACGGCTGCGCTGCGCAATCCCTACTTTCGCCTGAAGCCGCCGCGCACCGCCGGGCGGGAGCAGTTTGGCCGCGAGTATGCCGCCGAGTTTCTGGCCGATTGCCGCCGGCACAGCGAAAAGCCCGAAGACGCACTGGCCACGGCGACCGCGCTGACTGCGGAAACCATCGCGCGGAGCTACAAGCGGTTCGTGAAGCCGAAAATGAAGGGCGGGGTGGACTACATCGTCTCCGGCGGCGGGGCGCGCAACCACACGCTGATGGCGATGCTGGCGCAGCGGCTCGAGCCGCTGGGCTGCGAACTGGCCGCGAGCGAGGAGTTCGGCCTGCCCGCCGAAGCCAAGGAAGCCGCGGCCTTTGCGCTGCTGGCCTGGCAAACCTGGCACCGTCTGCCCGGAAATATTCCCGCTGCGACCGGCGCGGCGAGGCCTGCGATTCTGGGCCAGGTGACCTATGCGTAGACTGCTTGCACTGGCCGTGCTGCTCTCACTGGCCGGCTGCCACCAAGCCCAGCGGGACCCGAGAACGGTGGTCTTTCTCATCGAGAGCAGCCCGGCGAATCTCGATCCGCGCATCGGCACCGACGCCCAGTCGCAGCGCATCGACGCGCTGATCTTCGACGGCCTGGTGGCACGCAACGCCAGCTTTCAATTCACTCCGGCATTGGCCGAGAGCTGGGAGCAGCCGAACCCGCTCACCTCGTCTTTCATCTGCGCGGCGGCGTGCGCTTCCACGATGGCCGCCCGCTGACGGCTCGCGACGTGGTGTGGACCATCGAGTCCATGATCGACCCCATGCTTCCGGGCGGCGTGATCTCGCCCAGGGCAGACTCCTATGCGTCGGTAAACAATGTCGAAGCGTCCAGCGAGCGCACGGTTGTCTTCCATCTCAAGCACGCCGATAACTTTCTGCTGGCCAATCTCTCCACGGGCGCCATCGGCATTGTTCCCGAGGGCAGCGGACGCGACTTCTGGCAGCATCCCGTGGGCACTGGGCCGTTTCGTTTCGTGAGCCAGCAGATCGATCAGGACGTGATTGTGGAGCGCAATCCGCTGAGCTGGGATGCGATGCCGAAGCTCGAACGGGTGCGCTTTGCCGTTGTTCCAGACGCGATTACCGAGTCGCTCGAGCTGGAGAAGGGCTCGGGCGACGTGGCCGTCAATTCCCTGCCCATGGATTCGCTGCTCCGTGCTGGCCGCGCGCCCCAATCTGCGCATCGAGGAGACGGCCGGCACAGAGATTCAATATCTCGGCTTCAACCTCCGCGACCCGCTGCTCAAGGATGCGCGCGTGCGCCAGGCCATTGCCTGCGCCATCGACCGCGAGCTGATTATCGGGACGCTGCTGGGCGGTCATGCGCAGCCCGCATCGAGCCTGCTGCCGCCCGGCCACTGGGCCTGGACCGCCGATCTTGCGCAATACGACTACGATCCGGCGCGCGCCGCCCGGCTGCTGGATGAAGCCGGCTACAAGCCCGGCGCCGATGGCGTCCGCTTCCACCTGACCATGAAGACCAGCAGCGACGAAGGAGCCCGCTTGCTGGCCGCGGTGCTACAGCAGCAACTGGCAGCCGTCGGAATTGCGCTGGAGATTCGCAGCTATGAGTTCGCCACCTTCTACTCCGATGTGGCGCGCGGAGCCTTTCAGATGTACTCGCTGCGATGGGCGGGCATCGAGCAGCCGGACATCTTCAGCTTCGCCTTCTCGACCGCGAACTTCTCTCCCAAAGGCTTCAACCGCAGCCACTATTCGAACCCGCGCCTCGACGCCCTGCTGGACGACGCCGCGCAAAGCGAAGACGCAGCCCGCCGCCGCGTGGAATACGTCGAGGCGCAGCAGATTCTGGCCCGCGATCTGCCAGCCATCAATCTCTGGTACATGGATACCATCGTGGTCCACAACCGGCGGCTGACCGGCGTGGTTCCTTCCCCGTCCGGACGTTATACCTTCCTTGAGACGGCGGAACTGACGCGCTGAGGCTGCTCACGCGGGCCGATGACATGAACCTCCTCAAAGCCAGCATCGTGTGTTCTCAGAGAGCGCATTAAGCGGAGCCCCGCTCCCTGCCATTCAGCCTTTGGCGAGAGCGAAGCGGCGGTTGACTTCGCGCCAGTTGACCACGTTCCACCAGGCAGCCAGGTACTCGGGACGGCGGTTCTGGTACTTGAGGTAGTAGGCATGCTCCCAGACGTCGTTGCCGAGAATGGGGTAGAGGCCTTGCGTGAGGGGCGACTCCTGGTTGGGAGTGGAGAGAACCTTGAGCTTGCCGCCGGGGAAGACGAGCCAGCCCCAGCCGGAGCCGAACTGCTTGGCGGTGGTCTCGTTGAAGGTCTTCTTGAAGGCGTCAAAACTGCCAAAGTCGGCGGCGATCCGCGTGGCGATGGGGCCCGTGGGCGCGCCGCCAATGCCATCCGAGCCAACCGGGCCCATCAGCTTCCAGAAGGCGGTGTGATTGGAGTGGCCGCCGCCGTTGTTGCGGACCGCGGTGCGAACCTCCGCGGGGACCAGAGCCAAATCGCGAACCAGATCGTCGACGGGCTTGGCGGCCAGCTCGGGATAGTTGGCTAGAGCTGCGTTCAGGTTGTTTACGTAAGCCTGGTGGTGCTTATCGTGGTGGATCTTCATGGTCTCGGTGTCGATGAACGGTTCCAGAGCGGCGTAGTCGTAGGGAAGCGGGTCGAGTTCGTAAGCCATAGGGGAATCTCCTCGGTTTGATTGGGTCGTTTGAGCAAAGCCGTCTTGGGCTGCAAGAGAATCTGCGGGCCGCGGCGCGGGGAGAGGCGATCTGCTCACCGGCCGGCATGGTCCCATCTATGCAATGGATGCTGGAAGAGCGGTTGGGGTGCGACAAAGTTGGCGCAATCGGTTGGATTTGCAGGAATTTGACCTGCGCGGCGTCGGTACCGGCCTGGAGCCTTGCGCGGTCTCACCCGGCCGCCTTGCGATCAGCCCCACAGGAATGAGATCCAATGTGTCAAGCTATCGGCCGGGACCGAGGGCGGCTTGGGTACAATAGCGATGTGAAGATCGACGCCGGTTAGCGCCAGAAGACGGTTTCTTGTCCTGCAAAAGGCCTGGCTGGCCCCTCCGGCAACTCAACGAAAGGGATTCACACAAATCCATATGCCGTCCAGCCTCGTGGAAACCTCTCTCGACCAACTGTCCATCGACACTTTGCGCCTGCTTGCCGTGGATACTGTGGAGAAGGCCAAAAGCGGCCATCCCGGCGCTCCGTTGGGCTGCGCGCCCATCGCCTACCTGCTCTTTCACAAGCTGATGAAGCACAATCCGGCACACGCGAAGTGGGCGGATCGGGACCGGTTTGTTCTGTCGAATGGCCACGCCTCGGCGCTGCTCTATTCCACGCTGTTTCTCAGCGGGTACGGCGTCACTCTGGACGATCTGAAGAGCTTCAGGCAGTGGGGTTCGCGGACCCCCGGCCACCCCGAGCGGGGCGACACGGACGGCGTGGAGGTGACCACGGGACCGCTGGGCCAGGGCGTGGGGATGGCCGTGGGCATGGCCATGGCCGAGCGCCACCTGGCGGCGGTTTACAACCGGCCTGGCTTCGAGGTGGTAAACCACCACACCTATGCGCTGCTGGGCGACGGCGACCTGATGGAAGGGGTCAGCCACGAGGCCTGCGCGCTGGCCGGTACGCTGGGCCTGGGCAAGCTGATTTTTATTTACGACGACAACCTCATCTCGCTCGACGGACCCACCAGCCTGAGCTACAACGACGACGTGCTGGAGCGCTTCGAGGCCTATCACTGGCATGTGCAGCGCGTGTCCGACGGCAACGACCTTGAGGGCATTGAAGCGGCCATTGAAGCGGCCAAGGCGGAGACCGCCAAGCCATCGATCATCGCCGTGCGGACGATAATCGGCTACGGCAGCCCCAAGGCGGGCAGCAACAAGTCTCACGGCGAGCCGCTGGGCGCCGAGGCCGTGGCGGCCACGAAAAAGTTCTTCGGCTTCCCTGAGGACCAGAGCTTCGTGTTGCCTGAGGACGCGCTGGCCAATTGGCGCACGGCCCAGCAGCGCGGGGCTTCTTTTGAGGCCGATTGGAAGACGCTTTTCGCGGGTTATGCGGCGGCAAATCCCGAGCTGGCAGCGGAGTTCGAGCGCACCCAGCGGGGTGTGCTCAAGGCTGGCTGGGAGAAGGCGATTCCCAGCTTTGCGCCGGGCAAGGCGATTGCCACGCGCAACGCCGGCGGAGAGATCATGAACGCCATAGCCGGGGTTGTTCCTGAACTCTTTGGCGGGGCCGCGGACCTGACCTCGTCGACGCGCACCATCTTCACGCCGGGAGAGAGCTTCCACGTCGATCCGGCCGGTCGCAACGTCTTCTTCGGTGTGCGCGAATTCGGAATGTGCGCCGCGGTGAACGGAATTGCCGCTCACGGAGGGCTGATTCCCTTCGGATCGACTTTCTTTGTCTTTTCGGACTATGCCAAGCCGGCTATCCGCCTGGCGGCGCTGATGCAAGTCCACTCGCTCTTCGTGTTTACCCACGATTCGATCGCGCTGGGCGAGGACGGGCCGACGCACCAGCCGATCGAACACCTGATGGCCCACCGCGCGATTCCGGGGCTTACGGACTTCCGCCCGGCCGACGCCAACGAGACGGCAGCCGCCTGGAAGCTGGCTCTCGAACGCAAGGGACCATGCTTCTTTGCGCTAACCCGGCAGAACGTGCCGGTGCTCGATCCGGCTGCGCGTGATCTATACGCCGGGGTGAGCAAGGGCGCGTATGTGCTGGAAGACGCAAATGACCCGCAGGTGGTGCTGATCGGCACCGGCTCAGAGGTGTGGCCGGTGCTGGATGCCGCGAAGCTGCTGGCCGCCGAAGGCATTCGGGCGCGGGTGGTCAGCTTCCCGAGTTGGAGGATCTTCGAGGAGCAGACTCCGGAGTACAAGGCCAGCGTACTGCCGGCGGGCGTGCCGCGGCTGGCCGTCGAGGCCGGAGCGACATTGGGCTGGTGGAAGTATGTGGGCCTGGACGGCGACGTAATCGGACTCGACCGCTTTGGAGCCTCCGCGCCGGGACCGAAGGCGATGGCCGAGTTTGGCTTTAGCGCGGAGAACATCGCGGCACGTGCGAAGAAGCTGGTGAAGTAACAGAGATCAGAGATCAGGGATCAGTTTCCCATCGAGAACGACCAGGGAAGTTGGGCCATGCAACACCATTGGTTTTCACAAGAAGATTGAAGATCACCGACGAATTGTGGCCGAAGATTCCCGACCCCTGACTCCTGATCCCTGATCTCTGTCTCCAAAGGAGCTTGCCTTGAAGTTAGTTATCGCTTCCGACCATGCCGGATTTCTTCTGAAGGAGGAGGTTCGCGCCTATCTTGCCAAAGCCGGCCACGAGGTTGTGGATCTTGGCGCTTATAGCGGAGATCAGCCCGACGATTATCCGGACTTTGCGGAGCTTGTTGGGGCGGCGCTGAAGCGGGGCGACGCGCCGCGCGGGATTCTCATCTGCGGCTCCGGCGTGGGCGTGTGCATAGCCGCCAACAAGATTCCCGGCATTCGCGCCGGCATGTGCCACGATACTTACTCGGCGCACCAGGGCGTGGAGCACGACGATATGAACGTGATTGTGCTGGGCGCGCGGATTATCGGCCCGGCGCTAGCCTTCGAGGTGGTGAACGCCTTTGTCGGCGCAAAATTCATCGCCAATGAAGAGCGGTTTGTGCGGCGATACAAGAAGGTGCTGGCCATCGAGGCCAAGTATCAGTGCGGGGACGGTTCGGCGAACCCTACATAGCGTCGTTCCGCAATGCGAGGTTCTTCCCATGGTGCACCGTTTTGTCATCTATCCGTTTTCCCACACGATGTTGCTGATCGATATCACCGAGATCGGAAGACCGAACGAGATATTTCCGCCGGAGGGTAATATCCAAATGGTGCCTACCATTCATTTCCAGAGCTGGCAGCACGTAGAGACCTACCTGCTGCAAAATGGAGCGGATGCCAACGCTCTGGCAAAGGCGATTGCTGACGGAAAAAGGGGAAGAATAAGTGTCTTGAGCATTGTGTGACGGAGAGGCAGAGACTTCGGCGCGTGGGGAGGCCTGCGATTGCTGGTAAATCCCCAGGAAACTGCATCATGCATTCATCGCGGAAAAGCATACTGAGAGGCCCGAATGTTCCCCTTCGACGTGATTCTCTTCGATGTCGGCGGAGTTCTGCTCACAAATGGCTGGGACAGCCGCGAGCGATCGGCTGCCATGGGGCGCTTTCACCTCGATTTAGCAGACTTCGAAACCAGGCATCCCGTGCCTTACGACGCCTGGGAACGGGGCGCGATCTCCATCGGCACTTACCTGGATGAGACGGTCTTCTATGAGCCGCGCAGTTTTTCGCGCGACGAGTTCTTCGCATTCATGCTCGCCCAGTCCAAGCCGCAGCCGGATGGGGCGCTTGAAATCCTTGAAGAGCTTTCCGCATCCAACAAATGTGTGCTGGGCGCGCTGAACAACGAGGCGCGGGAGACGAACGAGTACCGATTCGAGCATTTCGGCCTGCGCCGCTATCTTCGGATTGCGCTCAGTTCCTGCTACCTGGGGCTGCGCAAGCCGGAGGCGGCTATCTACGGCCGCGCGCTGGATATTCTGGGCGGGCCGGTGGAGCGGATTCTCTTCATCGACGATAGGGCGGAAAACGTGGCCGGCGCGGAGGCTGCCGGGATCAAAGCGATCAGGTTCGAGAGCGCGGATGGATTGCGGCGGGAGTTGGCGAGTTTGGGAGTTCTGCCGGCGGAGCGGAGTTAGCGCCGCCAGCGGGGCTGGATGAGTTAGAGGAGTTATCTTGGTCGGCAGGGCAGGCTTCGTTGCCGGCGCGGGAATGCCTGGAAGGGAGTCAAGGATGACGACGATAGAAGCGAGCGTTCGGCCGGAGGATCTTTCCCAGGTTCCGGCGGGCAAGGAGAGGATTCCCGAGGCGGGGATTCTGGTGATCTTTGGGGCTTCGGGCGACCTGACCAAGCGCAAGCTGCTGCCGGCGCTCTTCCACCTGGAGCAGGCGGGCCTGCTGCCCAAGCAAGTTTGCCATTGTGGGCGTGGCGCGGCGGCCGCTGGGCGATGAGTTTGCGGCGGATATGCGCGAGGGCATCGTCGAGTTTGGCGGCGTGGAGGCGGGCGACCCCAAGCTGGATAGTTTGTGAGGCGCATCAGTTACTTCCCGCTGAACTTCGACGATCCGGCGAGTTACGCGGGCCTGAAGGCGGAGTTGGATCGCATCGCGAGGAGACGGGGCATCGGCGGCAAGCGGCTCTTCTACCTGGCCACGGCGCCGGAGTTCTTTGCCGGGATCATCGAGAATCTGGGCGCGCAGGGCATGGCGCAGCCGGAGCGAGGGCAAGGTAGCGGTGGTGATCGAGAAGCCCTTCGGCCACGACCTGGACTCGGCGCGCGAATTGAACCGCCAGGTGAACGCCGTCTTCCACGAGAGCCAGGTCTTCCGCATCGACCACTACCTGGGCAAGGAGACGGTGCAGAACATTCTGGTCTTCCGCTTTGCCAACGGCATCTTCGAGCCGATCTGGAACCGCAATTACATCGACCACGTGCAGATTACGGCGGCCGAGACGCTGGGCATCGAGGGCCGCGGGCCGTTCTACGAGAAGGCGGGCGCGCTGCGCGACGTGGTGCAGAACCACGTGATGGAGCTGCTCAGCTTTGTGGCCATGGAGCCGCCTTCGAGCTTCGACGCCGAGGCCGTGCGCCGCGAGAAGGTGAAGGTGTGGCGGGCGATTCCGCCGATTCCGATTCTGAACGCGGTGCGCGGCCAATATGGGCCGGGGATCGTGGAGGGCCAGCGCGTGATCGGCTATCGCGACGAGGAGCGCGTCAATCCCGAGTCGGGCACGGAGACTTATGCGGCGGTGCGCCTGCAGATTGAAAACTGGCGCTGGGCGGGGGTGCCGTTCTATCTGCGCGCCGGCAAGCGGCTGAAGAAGCGGGCCACGGAGATCAGCATCCAGTTCAAGCAGCCGCCGCTGCTGATCTTCAACCGGATGACGGGCAGCGGCGCCTGCCAGGAGATTCAGCCCAACCTGCTCACCATCCGCATCCAGCCCGACGAGGGAATTGCGCTGCGCTTCGGCGCCAAGGTGCCCACCACGCCGAACATGGACGTTTGCCCGGTGAATATGGACTTCGACTATGCCGCGGCCTTCGGCAAGTCGAGCGCCAACGGCTATGAGCGGCTGCTGCTGGACGCCATGCTGGGCGACCAGACGCTCTTTTCGCACCGCGACGGCGTGGAGATCAACTGGGCGCTCTACACGCCGATTCATCGAAGCCTGGGCGGCGAAGAACCCGGAGGTCTTTCCCAACTACTTTGCCGGAACCTGGGGGCCGGAGTGCTCGGATCGCCTGCTGGAGCGCGGCGGCCACGTGTGGAGGAACAATCTGGGACGAAAGGTCTGAGACAAGCGGAATTCTTGCGGCGCTTTAGACGCTGGCGCCGGCGGAGTTATTGCGGAGCCGCGGCGCAAGGGCACATTTATTCTGGTTTCGCCCTATCTACTGGTGGCCCCGCTGTCGTTGCTGACCATCAGGCTCGATACATTCACGGGCTCAAAGTTGGACAAAATGAGGTTTGTAAGGCACTGAAGATCGTTATTGTTCCAGCGGGCGTCGGGCGTGCCGATCAGCCCCCCGCTGCTCCCGTTGTCGGCCAGAATGATTCCATAGTTTCGGAATCCCGTGATGATAATGGCTGCTTGCGGACTTGTTGAGGCGCAAGGGGGAGTCGCCACCGAAGCCTTCAGCCGGTAAATCTCGCCCAGCGGCTCCGGACATGGTGCAGCTTGCCGGAGGGGTAGCTTGCGAAATCTCCGATTCCGTGGGAATACCCGCCCCGCCCACGGCCGTGCAACTGCCGGTGCCCGCTGTTTGCGTAGCGGGCCAGACCCAGTAATTCAACATATGGTTGAGCGTGAATCGGATGGGATGCTGAATCGTGCCGTTGGGCGCGCTGGGCGTGCCCGTCCCGATCACTTCGTCGGCGTTGGCGAGCAGCGGCGCAACCGGAAGCCCCGCGGCATCGGATGTTCCCTGTTCTTGCGGCGTCAGGGCATTCGAAGCTACGTTGGGCCAGTACGCATTCGAGGAATCGGTCCAGGGACCGCCTTCGTAGATTCCCTGCCACATTTCGTAAAGGGCGGGGTTGCTTCCACCGCCCGCCTCCAGATAGACCAGAACGTGTCTATCTCCCGTCGAGTTGCTGGTGGATTCGACCGGGGCATAGGCAGGGATCGGACCGGAGGTAAAGAGGTGTCCATATACGGTGGTTGAGACCAATACGTCCGGCTGGTTGTAAGGAACTTCAATGGCCGGAATTCCATTCGGAAAGTTAGCATACTCGTCACCGAAGAACGGCCTGACTTTCTCCGGCAGATATGCGCTGTACATGGGCGCCGCGGGGGAAGTATCTACGGGCAAGCCGGTTGTAGCTGCGTCTACTCGATGGTGAAAGATAGAGGTTGACGGGAAGATATTGGCGAGGAAGGCATTGTTGCCGTTGATGGCGAAGCTGATTGTCTGAGTCGCCGTTGCATTTGCCGAATCCGTAACCACAAATTCAGGAATGTATGTGCCCTGACCGCCGATCAGCGAACTGCCGATCGTCCCCGTCGATGCGTTGAGAGTCATCCCCTCAGGCAACGGAGGATAGTCGGTGACATCCGCGCTGAGCGAATAGGTGTAGGGCGGCGTACCGCCGGTGGCGGCGATCGTGCAGCCCGCATACGCCGCGAGTTGCGTTCCCCCTGGGCACGAAGTAGTCGTTATCTTCAATGCACCGCCGGACGTGGTTACATTGACCTTTGCCGTGGAGGTGGCCGAGCCGGCGGCGTTGGTCGCAGTCAGCGTGTAGGTGGTAGTCGCCGTCGGGCTTACCCCAAGTGACCCGCTCGCCGATGTGGATGTAAACGTTCCCGGCGCGATGGCGATACTCGTGGCCCCGGCCGCAACCCAGCTCAGCGTGCTGCTGGAACCGGAAGCGATGCTTGCGGGATTGGCCGTGAAGGACGTGATGGTTGGCTTGCTCGGCGCGGTCACTGTGACAATCGCCGTGGACGTGACCGAGCCGGCGGCATTGCTCGCCGTCAGCGTATAGGTTGTTGTCGCCGTTGGGCTTACCGTAGTTGACCCGCTCGCCGATGTGGATGTAAACGTTCCCGGCGCGATGGCGATACTCGTGGCCCCGGCCGCAACCCAGCTCAGCGTGCTGCTGGAACCGGAAGCGATGCTTGCGGGATTGGCCGTGAAGGAACGTGATGGTTGGCTTGCTCGGCGCGGTCACTGTGACAATCGCCGTGGACGTGACCGAGCCGGCGGCATTGCTCGCCGTCAGCGTATAGGTTGTTGTCGCCGTTGGGCTTACCGCGGTTGACCCGCTCGCCGATGTGGAGGTGAACGTTCCCGGCGCGATGGCGATACTCGTGGCCCCGGCCGCAACCCAGCTCAGCGTGCTGCTGGAACCGGAAGCGATGCTTGCGGGATTGGCCGTGAAGGAAGTAATCGTTGGCGCGGAGCCTTGTCCTGAGGTCGAACCCGTCGAAGATCCCGAGACGCAACCCGCCATGCCGAGACTGGCAAACAGAGCAAGTACCAGCACCCAAAGCTCCAGCCCCGAAGGTATAAGTCCTCGGAAGTTGAGCTTCTTTCCACGAAACGGGTCAGGGGAGTTCATACGCGATCCTTCCATTACCGTTGACCACACAGCCGAGTAATCCCCAGATTAGCAGCCAGCGGAGCCGCACCCGCCCCCCAAGGCTTCGAGTATACCCCGAAACCAGGCCGGCGTAATCAAGTGTGTTCCCATGGCGGTTTTATCGGCGGCAGCGGCCCAAGCAAGACTCCCGAGGCATGACCATGAATGCAGGCTCTCGCGGCGCTTGACCTCTCTGCCGCGGGACTTGAAACATATACTGGAATCCTGTCATGTTGGTCAGCGCGGCTCCTTTCTTTGTTTTTCTGGTTACGGTGTGCCTGCTCTACTGGGCCGCCGCGGGTTCGCGCCGGCTCCAGTTGGCGGTTCTCGTAGCCGCAAACCTCTTCTTCCTGGCCCGGTTCAGCTTGATCTATCTGGCGCTGCCTCTGGCGGCGAGTGCGGATTATTTCGTTGGCCTGAGATTGGGCCGATGCGAGCGGAAGACCACCCGCCGCCTGCTACTCGGCGTCTCGCTGGCCGTCAACCTGGGCCTGCTCGTGGGCCTCAAGCTGCTTCCGCTCCTGACCGCGGGGCGCTATGCCTGGCTCTTTACACTGAGCCTTTCGTTCTATTGCTTTCAGTCGCTTACCTATACCATCGATCTCTACTTCGGCGAGATGCGGCCCACGCAGAGCTATCTGGCCTATCTGGCCGCCGCCCTGTTTTTCCCTTCCATGACGGCGGGACCGATTCCGCGCCAAGGCAAGCTCCTAGACCAGTTCGCAAAGCCCTTCGCCTTCAGCGCCGAGGATTCCGGCCGAGCCATGCTGCTCGTCTCCACCGGCCTGGTGAAGAAGCTGCTGATCGCCGACTACCTGGCTAACAACCTGGTGGCGCGCGTCTTCGATACCCCGGCACTGTATTCGAGTGTGGAAACCCTGGCCGCCGTCTACGGGTTCGCGCTGCAACTCTTCTTCGACTTCTCCGGCTATACGGATATTGCCATGGGCGCGGCGCTGCTGCTGGGCATCCGGCTGCCGGAGAACTTCCGCCGCCCGTACCTTTCTGTAAACCTGGCCGATTTCTGGCGGCGCTGGCACATGAGCTTCTCCAATTGGCTCTTCACCTACCTCTTCGATGCGCTTCCCAAGCGGCGCAAGCATCCGCTGCTCTCTTACGGCTACGCGGTTCTGGTCACATTCATCCTGGGCGGGCTGTGGCATGGGATCAGCTGGACCTTCCTCATTTGGGGCGTGCTGCACGGGCTGGCGCTAGGCATGGTCTTTGCATGGAAACTCTGGCGCAAGTTCCCCTCGCCCTACTGGTGGGCCAAGCTGCTGGGCGGCCTTGTCACCTTCCACTTTGTCTGTTTCACGTGGATCTTCTTCCGCGCCAGCTCGCTCGGAAACGCGCTGGCTATTCTGCGCAGCTTGGCCAGCTTCACCTGGTCCGCGGGCAACCTGACGCCGCTGCTGCTGGGCGCGATGGTGCTTGCCGCGATCATCCATTCATTGCCGCCGCAGTGGTTCGAGCTTTCGGCGGGCGTGGCTGCCCGGCTGCCATTCTGGGCGCAGGGACTGGCCATGGCGGCCCTCATTCTGCTCATTCAAACGCTGGCGGGCCGCGGCTCCGCTCCATTCGTCTATGGCAACTTCTGAGCCTCGCCAATCCGGCCCTCCCCAACCCCTCCCGGCTGGCGGCGGCTCGCGCTTTCCGCTCAAGACGGTCCTCGCCATTCTTGTGCTTGCGGACGCGCTGATGTGCTGGCGCTCTTACGTGGATTCCGCCAAGGGCCTTGCCCCCGGCATTCTCGCGGAGACTTTCAGTCTGCGCTGGCCTCACCCGCCTGCCCCCGTGGTTCCCAAACCGCCCCCGATTCAACCTCAAGAGAGCGGGAAACCGCAGGCCATCTCTCCCGTTTTTGTTGACGACACGAACAGCCTCGACCCGTTTTTCGCGGCCTTGTGGCAGTTGGAGCAGGCGAATCCGGCCCTGAGCGAGCAGGGCGGCGTGGTCACCATCCTGCATTACGGCGACTCGCCCACCACCGCCGACCTGATCACCGGCGACGTGCGCGCCCAGTTGCAGCGCCGCTTTGGCGACGCCGGGCGCGGCTACACGCTCATCGCCAAGCCCTGGGCCTGGTATGGCCACCGCGGCGTGGAGATCGGCGACCACGGCTGGAAGATGCGCACCGGCGTGGGCCTGATGCGCGAGGGGATCTACGGGCTGGGCGGCGCGGCCTTCGAGGGCCAGCCCGGCGCATGGAGCAAGTACCGCCTCACGGAATCCGAGCAGTCGGCCGTCGATGTGGAGTACCTAGCCAAGCCCGGCGGCGGCGCGTTTGCCGTGGAGGCGGATGACCAGCGAATCACAGAGCAGACAACCGCGGCGGAGACGCAGGCGACCGCCTCGGTGCGCGTCGAACTGCCTATCGGAACCAAGTCCGTCTCGATCCGGCCCACCTCCGGAAGCGTGACCCTCTTTGGCGCGGACTTCCGCCGCGGGCCGGGGGGCCTGCTCTACGACAGCCTGGGCCTGAACGGAGCGACCGTCACCGTGCTGGCGCGCGTTCTGCAGCCCGTCCTGTGGAAGCAGGAGATCGACCGCGCCCAGCCGGCGCTGATCATCGTCAACTACGGCTCGAACGAGAGCAGCTTCGGCTCGTTCGTTCACAAGCAGTATGCGAACGAGCTGCGTCTGGCCATCCAGCGGCTGCGAGTAGCCGCCCCCGGCGTGCCAATTCTGGTGATGAGCCCCATGGACCGTGGAGAGCGCAGCGGATTGGACGAGATCAGGACGATGCCCACCATTCCCGAGATCGTCGCCATTCAGCGCCAGGTGGCAGCCGAGACGCACTGCGCCTTCTTCGACACCTACGACGCCATGGGCGGCGATGGGACCATGAGCCGCTGGTATGCGGCCAGTCCCCGGCTGGTGACGGCCGACTTTCTGCATCCCACGCCGCAAGGGGCGACCATCGTCGCCAGCCTCTTCGTCGATCAACTGGGCCTGGGATACAATCGATGGAAGATGCAACACGGAATTCCCCTGCCAGCCGCAACCCCCGCGCCCGCACCCAAGGCGGTAGCCTCCTTGGCCGAAGCCCCCAGGGCAGCCTCCAAACGGAAACCTATAGCTACACAGCGCGCCGGAAGAAAGGCCAGAAAGAAGTGAACTGGCGTCTTCCCACTGTCGCACTCATTCTGGCGCTGGCGTACTCAACTACGCTCTCGGCCGCCCCGGCCAAAAAGAAGCATCGCACACCGGCGGCAAAACACTCCACTGCTTCGGCGCACCAAGGCGCGAGGACCGCGCCCGGAAGGGCCTCAGCCGGCAAGACTGCGGCTCCAGCGGGCAAGAGCGCAAACGCGACCGGCAAAGCCACCCGTTCCAAGGGGCGCACCCGTGTCCGTTACTATGCCGGACCGCGCATCGACCCCGCGCGGAAAGCCGCGCTGGTTGAGGAGATAAGCACTAACCTCAAGGAGCCGGCCGCGAAGGCCATCGCCTACAGCTCCGCACTGGACGGATTCTATGCTCAATTGGCTTCGTATGAGGCCGCGCTTCATGCCGCAGAGCTACCGACCGCCACCGTGCGCGTGCTGCAATTCGGCGACTCCCACACCGCGGCGGATATGTTCACGGGCGAGGCCCGGCGCGTCTTCCAGGATCGCTTCGGCAACGGCGGCATCGGCTACTCCTACGCCGGCCACCCCTTTGCCGGCTACAGGATTCTGGGCTCGTCGCGCTCGCAGTCGGCGGGATGGAAGACGCAGGGAAACAAGTTTCTCGACCTGGGCGACGGCCAGACAGGGCTGGGCGGCATCAGCATCTCGACCAGCCGCGCCGGAGAGTGGGTTACGCTGGATGCAGCCTGCGCAACGCTCGACCTCCAGTATCTGCAACAGCCCGGCGGAGGCAGTTTGCGCTTTAGCGACAATGGCGGCGATCCGGTGGAGATCGAGACCGATGCGCCGGCAGCCGGCCCGGGTACCTACAGTTACTTCTGCACGCCCGGCGACCATCATTTCGAAGTGACCACGGAGCAGCGCGCGCCGGTAACTCTGCTGGGCTGGGTCGCAACGCAGCCTGGAGTTACATGGGAGTCCATCGGCATCAACGGCGCCGAGGCGCCGCTGATAATGAAGTGGGATCAGACTCTCTTCTCGCGCTATCTCAAGGATAACTCTCCGGCGCTGATCGTATTGGCATACGGAACCAACGAGGCTGCCAGCCCGCACTGGGACGAGGAGAGTTATCGCCAGGCCTTTGCCTCGATCGTCGATACGATCCACCAGTATATCCCGGAGTCGTCGATCCTGGTGGTTGGGCCGCCTGACCGCTCCCTGGCCCAGCATCGCGCCTGGCATCCCTACGCGGGAACCGATCGCATCGTGCAGGCGCAGCGCGCCGTATGCCGCGCGCGCGGCTGCGCATACTGGGACCAGCGCGAGCGAATGGGCGGGCTGGGAGCGATGCAGCAGTGGGTTTACGCGGGCTGGGCGCAGCCCGACCACACGCATTTCACCGGCGAAGGCTACCGGGCTTTGGCCGATGCGCTGATGTCCGACCTGATGACCGGCTACGAATCCTACAAGGAACACAACCCGACGGGGAGCGAAACCACCGCGCAGGATGCGGCGCAAGGAGAGGCAGATGGAGCCACAAGCTCGAATCCTTAAGGTACTTCAAGAAGTTACTGGAAAAGAGATAACTCCAGATGCGGACGAGTCGCTGTTTGTCTCCGGGTTGCTGGAC
>CAWCWQ010000124.1:0-9067 GCA_963799145.1 uncultured Acidobacteriaceae bacterium
TGTTTTGTTGCCTATACCTTCAACTTAGGTTACGGTAACTTGTTCACATTTCCAAGGATGGCTCTAGAGCCTACCACGCGCGCTTAAGCACGTCAAGGCTCACCCGAGGCTCTCCCGAGGCAAGCTCTGGTCCTCCTCCCAAACTATCTTCCACTCGCCTTGGGAGCGGGCCGCGACGGCACGCCGTCCTGGCGAGCATCTACCGCATCCAGCGGACAAACTTCAAAGAAAGGCAATGCACCGTGGCCTGCCGTATTGTCCCCGTCTGGGCAGGGGCTCCCCTTGCTCTATATGAGCTCACTACAGCGCGGCGCTCTTTCGAGATTTGAGGGAAAACGGAAGGTCAATGGCTTCCTGTCAAACGAAACCGTCGCTGCTCACCCAATCGGCAACAACAACTGCTCTGATGGCCGGTGGGCCTGAAGGCGAGTCATGAATGTCCGGACATACTCGCTGACAAGTTGCGATTTGTTGTTGGCCAGCGTGGCAAGATGCGTTTCCAGCCGAATATGCTCATCCTGCAATGGAATAGACCTCAGCCCGGAACGCGCAAGTTTCTGCGCACCAGGACGGACTAAGCCAGGCAAGGAGCTTGTCATCGGTTATGATGGCCGGAACCTGATCCGCATGGGTGATGTGGTGAAGGACATTTGGTTTCCGCCGCTCAGCCTCCGCACGATGCATTATTAGGTCGTACATCGGCGGATGCACATTGCGGCTGAAGAACACCCATGGATAATCTGCGACTTCGGCAAGCGTAACGGATTTCTTCGCCTGCAAGCGGATGCCCTTCGCGAAAGCCAATCATAAACGGATTCGTGGCGATCAAAAGTGTGGTGATCGCCGCTGATGGTGGCGGCGAAGTCACAAGCGCGAGGTCAATCTGATGACGCTGAAGTTTCGCCAACAACTCGGCAAAGTACTCCGTGGCCAATTCGATCGACGAGATCTCGGTAGAGTCGCAACTCAATAGAGCGCACAAGCTCGATCAAGTCGGATGGCAAATACGCTGATGCTCCGATTCGGAGCTTATGGCGCTCACCTCGTTTGGCTTCCCGCGCCTCATGAATGGCACGATGGTAGCAATGAATGCTCTCCAGAATATGCTCGACGAAGTGGCGTCCCGCTCCAGTGATCGTAGCGCCGTCATGGCCCCTGTCAAAAAGCCGTGCCTGCACATGTCGCTCAATCAGCAGCAGTCGCTTGCTTAGAGCCGGTTCCGTGACTCCGACGCGTTTCGCGGCTTGCGTTAACGTGCCCTCTTCGTGCAGGGCCACGATCAATTCGAGATCGCGTATCTTGAGATGGGCCGTCATCGCTCGTGCACCTCCGCGTACGCTGGCTCTTGTGTTTCAGCAACGCAAGTCGAACAATCATGCATTCAGCTACTCTGGCTGAAGACTCCTCCTCTGGAGGTCCGATAGGACTGGCCCAATAATCACTTTTTTATGTGTGACGCAAGTACTACAGAAAGGTTACTGTTTTGCAACAACATTTCTGCAACGCAACAGCTTTTCAATCGAAGCCCGACAACAACGTCGCGACCGCCGGCTCCAAATCCAAAAAGTTATAGCCTACTTCCAAAAAGTTATTGGACAAAAGAGCATCATCTGAAGCACGGTAGCGGAAGGGAGCGCACCGGCATTCTTGGCGCTCACCGTCACCAGAGGAGGTCAGGAGATGATTCCCCGGACTGGCAGACTCGACGAACATACGGCAATTCCAAAACGTCCTCCTGTTTCCGAGCCCTTCGTACCGGAGCCGTTACTCGATACAGACCAAGCAGCGGCCATCATGCGCATCCACCCCAAAACGCTACAGAAGTTGGCGCGGCACGGCGTGATTCGCGCCATTCAGATCGGGAAGGTCTGGCGTTTCCGCGCCTCCACCCTTGAGGACTGGATTCAACAGAAGCTCGCAGGTTGATGAAAACACCTCTCGACCTTTGCCCCGCGCGGCGGTACTCTGGAATTAGTCGTCCGTTGCCGCCTGGAACTGGAGGATGAATGTTCAGGCGAACACGGTATCAGCAAGGAAGCGTGCAGCGCGAAAAGCGGCAGAGCAGGACCGGATGTTTGGGTCTATCCGATGGTACGAAACCAGCTCTGACGGTACAAGCAAGTATCGCAAGGCCATCGTCGGAACTGTAGACACCCTGCCGACCGAAGCGTCAGCCCTCAAAGCAGCTCATGCGTTGCGCATTGACGCCAACCAACAAACCCCGCAGGCGGAAGGCGGGCCAAGCACGATTGCCGAACTCGTCGCTCATTACCGGCTGAAGGAATTGGCCGGCGAGAATCAACGGACGCAAGGCATTTTCCACCCGCGCCGGGTATGAGTGCTATCTGGACGACTGGATATCTGCCGCGATGGCGGGATCACAAGTTGAATCAGGTCAAGCCTGTCGCAGTGGAAGAATGGCTGGACAGCATTAAGCGGGCAAGAGGCACACGGGCCAAGATACGGAACATCATGAGTGCGATCTTTCATCACGCAATGCGATACGAGTGGTTGGATACCAACCCGATCAAGCTCGTGCGGCAAAGCGCGAAACGAGAACGAACTCCTGACGTTCTTGAACTTGCGGAACTTCAACTTCTTCTCAGCAAGCTTGACCGTTCGGGAGAGGACGTTGGTTCTCCTCGATGCGGCAACCGGACTTCGGGTCAGCGAACTCCTCGCACTTCGCTGGGAGGATGTTGGATTCGAGACTCTTGAACTGCGTGTAACCCGCTCGATTTGGCATCAGGTTGTGGGCGATTGCAAGACCGAAGCATCGGCAAAGCCGGTTCCTCTCGATAGCTACATGGCCGAGGATCTTCTGCGCTGGCGACGGAAGAGCCCATATCCGATGCCCAGCGATTGGGTTTTTGCCAGTCCGACCATGAGGGGGAAGCAGCCCTATTGGCCGGACAACTTGATGAAGCGGTACATCCGGCCTGTCGCAAAAGCGGCCGGCATTCACAAACGAATCGGTTGGCACACCTTCCGCCATTCCTTCGGCACTTTGCTCAAGGCGAACGGGGAAGATGTGAAGACCGTCCAGGAGCTCTTACGGCACGCGAACAGCCGGATCACGCTGGAGGTTTACACGCAGGCCGTGACCTCGAACAAGCGCGCCGCACAGAGCAAGGTTGTAAGGATGATGGTTCCAAACGTAGGTGCAATTCGGGTGCAAACTCCCATTCAGGCTGGCCGTTAGGGCCAAACAAAATCGAAGACCGAAGGCCCAGTTTCGCGCTGGTTTTGGATGTGGGGCAGAGGTCGAGGGTGGAATGAGGTTTTTCTACACCCGGATTTTGGAAGGTTTTGGGCTTATTGCACCCTTATCGAACCCAGATTTGACTGTCACTTTGATCACCATTCACTCCTAAGTCCTTTGGAATGAATGGCGGGGACGACGAGACTCGAACTCGCGACCTCTGCCGTGACAGGGCAGCGCTCTAACCGACTGAGCTACGTCCCCAGATTGTTCTCTTCAACAATATGGATGTATGTCACGTAGAATGAACGACTTTTGCAGTTTTCCCTCTTCTCGCTCGATTCTACCCTTTCGCTGGCTTGGACTCGAATTCGAGCCTTCACGGATACCAAGGCACCCGCCAAGTCCGCGAATCCAGCGCCAAGAATCAGTCTATCAGATGGAATGGGGGCTTGGTGTCTGACTTGTCCAGAGTCTCCCTGAATTTCGCGCGGCTTCCGTGCCAGTTGCCGAGCGCGGCAATCTGCCGTTTTCGTCGCCGCAGACCCCGCAAGGCGTCGTGCCAGTCATTGGCGACGTCGATCCCGAATCAGCAAGAAGCTTCCATCTCCCTGAGCGATTCCGCATACGGCGCTCGCAGCACGCCGCGTTCGGTGACGATGGCGGTCACGTACTTGGCCGGGGTTACGTCGAAGGCGGGGTTGCAAATGCCCACGCCGTTGGGCGTGAGCTGCTTGCCGCCGTGGTGGGTGACCTCGATCGCCGCGCGCTCCTCGATGGGGATCAGGTCGCCGGTCGCGGTAGCCATATCCACGGTGGACCAGGGAGCGGCCACGTAAAACGGGATGCCGTGCTCGTGAGCCAGGATAGCCACGTTGTAGGTGCCGATCTTGTTGGCCACGTCGCCGTTGGCGGCGATGCGGTCAGAGCCGACAACGACGGCCTGGATGCGGCCGGCGCGCATCAGGCTGGCGGCCATGTTGTCGCAGATCACGGTGGTGGGAATGTGGTCGGCCATCAGCTCCCAGGCGGTAAGGCGCGCGCCTTGCAGGAATGGCCGGGTCTCGTCGGCAAAGACGTGAATGCGCTTGCCCTGCTCGACGGCGGAGCGGATTACGCCCAAAGCGGTTCCATACCCACAGGTAGCCAGCGCCCCGGCGTTGCAGTGCGTCAGTACGCCGCCCTCATCCGGCAGCAACGCCGCGCCGAATGCTCCCATGGCGCGGCAAGCGGCAATGTCTTCCTCATACATGGCGTGCGCTTCAGCCAGGATTCTCTCCTGCACTTGAGCGAGGGTTGCGCCTTCGTCGAGCAACTGCGCGAAGAGGCGCTTCATGCGGTCGATGGCCCAGAAGAGATTGACAGCGGTGGGCCGCGTGGCCGCGAGGCAAGCGCAGATTCGCTCGAACTCCGGAGCGAAAAGATGCGGCGTCAGGGCGGTCGTACGAAGCGCGCCCAGTGCGATGCCGTAAGCGGCTGAGACGCCGATGGCCGGCGCCCCGCGAACCACCATGGTGACAATGACCTCGGCCACCTGCTCGTAGGTGGTGGCGAGTACGTAGCTCTCCTCCAGGGGGAGCTTGGTCTGATCGATGAAGCGGACGCCTTCGGAGGTCCAGGTGAGCGTGGGAATCATGGAATTCCAGTGTAAACGTAGATGCAGGGTTCAGAGATCAGGGGTCAGGGATCAGGGGACCGGGAGCGCTGGATGCGCGGGATGCACTCCCATCTCTGGCGGGAGAAAACGAGCCGTGTTGGAACCATCTCCAGTTTCCACTGGACTAGGCTCGGCTGGAATGCTTAGAGTGATTGCGGTACTTTCCATCGCCTTTTTCCAACTTCAGCGCTTCCCTCAGCGCTGCGGTTCGCGGCTATGAAAATGCGCGCGAGACGCCGGTTGGAAGAGTTTGCAGTGCAGGTAGTTCCTTTCAAGGAAGACAGGGAGAGAGATTCATGGCTACTCAGTCAAAATCACAGGCGGCCACAAGCGCGCCCAACTACAAAGTGCCGTTCATTATCGTTACTGCTCTGTTCGGCATCTTCGGGTTCCTCACCAACTTGAACAGCAATCTCGCTCCCAAGCTGGAGGACATCTTCAATCTGAACCACATGTGGTCCAACTTTGTGACCACATGCCTGGTTCCTGGCCTACCTGGTCTTCTCGGTTCCCAGCGGCAAGCTGATCGAGATGATCGGCTACAAGCGCACCATGGTGACTTCGCTTTTCATCATGGTGGTGGGCGCTCTGCTGTTCATCCCGGCTGCCCTCACTGTGAGCTTCCCGGTCTTTCCTGACCGCCAGCTTTGTACTGGCCACAGGCGTCTGCGTATTGCAAACCTCGGCCAATCCCTACGTCTCGATTCTTGGACCAGAGTCGAGCGCCCCGGCGCGCCTGACACTGGCGCAGGCCTTCAACTCGCTCGGCTCCGCGCTGGCGCCGCTGGTGGTGGGTTATTTCATCCTCACCGATAACACCGTGGTTACCGACAAGGCGGCCATTGCGCACACCGTTATGGGTCCGTATATCGCCATTGCCGCGGCGCTCTTCGTGCTGGGCTTTGCGGTCATGTTCATGAACCTGCCCGCGGTCACCCGGAGCGAGTCCTTCCGCCCCGCTGACGAAGGCGCTCCGACGCCGGGCCGCAGCATTTGGAGCTACAAACACACGGTTCTCAGCATGATCGGCATCTTCTTCTATGTCGGGGTAGAGATTGCGCTGGCGGCCAACGCCATCAAGTTCTTCAAGGAACAGGGAATCGACAACAAGGATACCGCCGCCCTGTTGGCCTCGTTCTATATGTTCGCCATCATGATCGGTCGCTTTGCCGGCACTTTAGCGATGAAGGCGATCCGGGCGAATCGGCTGCTGGGTGGTTTGGGCTTCTTCGGCATTGCGCTGATGGTGCTGGCGATGAATACCCGGGCATGGTCGCTGTCTGGAGCCTGGTGCTCTGCGGCTTGGCTAATTCCATCATGTATCCAACCATCTTCGCACTGGGCATCGCCGAACTGGGTCCGCTGACCAGCAAGGGTTCCGGCGTAATCACCATCGGCAACTTCGGTGGAGCAGTGATTCCGCCGCTCTTTGGCGCATTGGCGGTCGCGATTGGCTATCAACACGCCTTCGTCCTGCCCATCGTCTGCTACGTTTACATCGCCTACTATGGCCTGTCGGGCTACAAACCGAGCAGAGCATAACCCGTCATCCTCTGCTTCAAGCGCCGCGGCCCTCCGGCCCCAACCGGAGGGCCGTGAGTCTTTTGGGGATCGAAGCGCAGCGGCTTCTTGAGCCTCCCGGAGCCCAGTCTCGACCGGCCCATGCTTCCGCGGATTGCCGGAGTTTGCGCCGCCCGCCTTCCCTGTCCCCCCAAAAACCACTTGCGCGTCGGAGCGTCTTGGGTAGATGATTCTTGCGCCTCCCCAATGAAGCCTTGAATGGTTCTGAAAGCAAAGGAGAAGCCGTATGCGCAAGACTCTCATCTCACTCGTATTCCTGGCATCTTGTTCCCTCCTCGTGGCCCAGCAGGCGCTCAACAACGACGCCATCATCAAGCTGGTCAAGGCCGGCCTCTCGGACGATCTGATCGTCACCACCATCGACGCCTCGCCGGGAAGCTACGACACCTCCGCCAACGGCCTCATTGCCCTGAAAAAGGCCAACGTCAGCGACAAGGTGGTCGCTGCCATTGTGCGCAAGGCCTCCGGCGTCGCGCCTGCGTCAAACCCCGGCTCCAATCGAGCCGCGGCCGCCGCCGCCAACGCCAACGGCCTTCCCCGCGGCATCGACGACGTCGGCGTCTACTGGAAGGACCAGACCGGCGCGTGGGTTTCCCAACTGCCCGAGATTGTGAACTTCGAAAGCTCCGGCAAGCTCAAGGACATCGCCTCGGCGGGCATCGTGAAGGGCGACCTCAACGGCCGCATCGCGGGCTCCAGGTCGCGCCTGAACGCAACCTTCCCCGTCACCTTCGCCGTGTACCTGCCTGAAACCGTGGAAATTACCGAGTATCAATTGGTCCGCCTTCACACCACCGCCGACGCGCGCGAGTTTCTCTCCGCGGCGGGCGGAGTCCTGCACACGACAGCGGGAGCAACCCGGGATGCTGTCGACTTTCAGCCGGAGAAGATCGCTCCCCGCCTCTACCAGATCACTCTGCCAGCCAGCGCCGGCAAAGGCGAATACGGCCTGCTTGCCCCCGGCACCGCAAGCAGCTCCAACAAGGAGAGCAGCGGAAAGATCTATACCGTCAGCGTGGCCCAGTAACACCGGTCGCCGGCGGCCCTGGTCATCACGGAGTTACTGGTCTGCTCCGCTGATCGTGGGTTAGGGAAGTTCTTCACAAGCACGCCTTGCGTCAGGGCACGACTTCAGAGCTGCGGAAAGGCTCATCCCGGCTGCCAGAAGTGTCAGGGCACGACTTCAGTCGTGCCGCAAATGGCCAATTTAGGTTCCGGCTTTAGCCGCTGCGGAATTGCAAATTACTGAAAACAAAGCCGCAGGGGCTAAAGCCCAACCTGATATTGCTGTTCTTTCGGCACGACTGAAGTCGTGCCCTGACACTTCTTGCAGCCTCAATGAAATTCTGCAACAGGCTCCAATAACCGGCTTTTCGGTGAAGGGTACCGGCTAGGGCCGGGAACGGCCCATGCGTCCGCTGATCGCCGGACTTCCCGCCGCCTGACCTCTCAAATGAAGAAACCGCTTGCGCACCCCGCGCCTTCGGGTAGATGATTCTTGCGCCTCCCAAGTGCAGCCTTGGATGGTTTTGAAAGCAAAGGAGAAGCCGTATGCGCAAGAACCGTGCGGGTTACCTACGCTGTCTTTCTATAGCAGCTTTGGGCTTACTCGTTTGGTCGGCCCCATGGGCCCGCTCGCAGTCAAGCCTCGAGAGCGAAATGGACAATGCTCGCATCATCCAAATGGCCCAAAAGGGGCTTGGTGACGATGTAATAATCGCTCGAATCAAGGCTGGGGCGACCAAGTTCGCCCTTTCCGACGACGATTTAGCCGCGCTCAAGAAACAGGGTGTGTCTGACGCCGTTGTAGCGGCCATGATCCAGTTGAACGCAGCTGACTGTCGCTAAAGTCAAGGTCGACGGCAACCCCGTGGAATTGCGCGTGATTGGCGAGCAGAAGGTCGGCGGGCGGCTGGGCCATACCGTATCCCTTGGTATTAAATCCGTCAAGAACAAGGCCTATCTGCAAGGCCAACACGCCGCCGCGATCCGCGAGGACGTGTTCACCACGAAGACCCGCTTGCTGATTCCCTCGAATCGCACGATCCCGACCTACGATCTCGCGCCGGAGATGCGCGGCCATCACGACCGCCGCCGTCGAGGACATCAAGAACCACGCGCACGACGTAATAGTGATGAACTACGCGAACGCCGACATGGTCGGCCACACCGGCGTGGTACCGCGACGATCTCCGCGATCGAGACGCTCGACGTCGCCTTCGGGCGGCTCGAGCACGCGATCCTGGAAGCCGACGGGATCCTCGCGATCACGGCCGACCACGGCAACGCCGAAGACATGGTCGCCAAGGACGGGAGACCCGATCACGGCCCACACGACGGAACCCGTCCCGCTCATCCTCGTCTCGCGCGAGCCCTTCATCGGACTGCAAAGCGGCGGAAAGCTCGGCGACATCGCGCAAGCGCTGCTGCCGCTGCTCGGCCTGGAGACGCCGGCGGCGATGACCGGGAAGAATCTGCTCGCCCCGGCCGGAGTCGGGGCGGCGCCGCATTAACCCGAAGAAGCTCGCGCAGGCCGCCGCCCGGCTGCAGCGCCGCGCCGGCGGCGCGATCGAAGCCGCGGTCGTCCTGGGCAGCGGGCTTTCGCCCGCAGTACAGCCGCATAATCG
>CAWCWQ010000125.1:0-56758 GCA_963799145.1 uncultured Acidobacteriaceae bacterium
CGAACCAGTAACAGGCACATAAAACTCATTGTGACAAATGTAGGCCAACCGCGCAACATCACCCATCTGGAGCGCACGGCGCAAACCGCCGCCAGCGAGGCCGTCACCAACCTCGAAAGCCGCATGACGTGGCTGGCCACCATCTCCTCCACGACTGTATATGTCGGCCTCTTTGGCACGGTTGTGGGAATCATCGACGCCTTTCATGGCCTGGGCACGGCCGGAGCGGCAACGCTGCGCGCCGTAGCCCCCGGTATCTCCGAGGCGCTCATCACCACCGCCGCCGGCCTCTTTGTGGCCATTCCCGCGCTGATCGCCTACAACCAGTTCACCGCGCGGATACGGGTCTTTGCCGCCCGCACCGACGACTTTTGCCGCGAACTGCTGAGCTTGCTGGAGGAGATCCCCGTCCGCGCGCCTCAGCCAGTCCGCGTCCCCAGCCCCGAAGCGCCCCGGCCCGAATCGATCAGGGAGGCAGAGCGTGGCCTTTACAAGTAGCAGCGGCCGGACCCAATCCTCGCTGGCGGAAATCAACATAACGCCGCTGGTGGACGTGGTCCTGGTCCTGCTCATCATCTTCATGATCTCCGCGCCGGTCTTGCAGTCGGGTATTGAGGTCTCCGTGCCCAAGACCCGCACCGTGAAGGAGATCACCGAGCAGCGAATGGTGCTGACCATCAATCGCAATCAGGAGGTCTTCCTCGGCGACCGGCTTGTGAACATCCACGAACTGGCACAGAAGCTCCACGCGGCGGGAACCGATCCGGCGCGCCAGGTGATTTATCTCCGCGCCGACGAAAACGTCCCCTTTGGCGCCTTCGCCAGCGTCATGGACGCCGTCAAGCAGGCCGGCATCACCAACATCTCCATCGTTACCCAGCCGCTGGAAGCCAAAGCCTCGGCGGCCGGTGGAAGATAGCTCCCATGGAAACTCTGCTGGAGGGTCATGGACAACTCGGGCGGGAATTGACGCCGGACCCCATAGCCGCGCCGGCCGCCGGTTCGCTTGTGCTCCACGGCCTGCTCTTCGGCTCGCTGCTTCTTTACGGCCTTCTGAACGGCTTCTTCCATCATTTGCTTTGGGGCAATCCGGGATCGGGCGGCGTCATACAGGTGAGCCTGGTCTCGAGCGCCCTGCCGCTGCCCTCCGATCAGCCGCCAAATAACAACGTGCTCTCGACCGAGACTCCCAGCCAAGCGCCCGCCGAGCCCACCCCCAAAGCCAAAGAAGCGGTGGACGAGAGCGCCATCCCCTTCTCAGGCAAACAGGAGAAGCTGAAGCAGCAGAACGCGCGCAAGACTCAGCAGCATCAGCCCCAGCCGGACAACCGCGCCCAGTTTGGCGAGCAGGCCGGCATGTCCATGCCCCGCTCCACCTATGCCGAGGCCGGTTCGCTCAGCTCACCGGTCAGCATCGCGAACGGCGACTTCGGCAGCCGCTTCGGCTGGTACGTCGAGATCATCAAGCGCAAGGTCAGCCAGAACTGGAATCGTTATGAGGTGGATGCGCATACCGCCAAGGGCGCTACGGCTGAAATCTACTTTAGGATCAATCGCCAGGGCGCACCATCGAGCTTCAAGGTCAACACGGCCAGCGGCAGCCCCACGCTCGACCGTTCATGCTTATTGGCCACCCAGCGAGTCGATACCTTCGGGACATTGCCTCCGGACTCCCACGATCAATGGCTCGACGTGACCTATGATTGTACGTATTGAGTCCTGGCGCGATGGAAGCGCCGCGCCGTTCCCACTAGCAACCTGGAAGGACCGCTCAAACGCATGAAGACTCAACCCCCGCTTCTTCCCTTCTTTGCATCTCTGCTGACTTGCCTGGCAACTGCCCAACTACCGGCCCAGGACTGGGTCCACACCGGCACCAACCTCGGCAACGACCGCATCCGCATTGCCGCCGCGGACTTCAAGCTCGGGGGCGCCGATCCCCAGACTCCGGCGATGAAAGCAGCATTTGATGCCACCCTTTACAGCGATCTGGGCAGCGCCGGCATCTTCGACCTGGTTTCAAAGAGCCTTGCGCCGCTGACCACACCCGGTTCGCCGCAGGAGATCAATCTCTCCGAGTGGTCCGCTGCACCGGCCAACGCGGCCATGGTGGCCTTCGGCTCGCTCTCGGCCACCAATGGCCGCCTTGTCGTTTACGGCTGGCTCTTCGACACGCGCAACACCGTCAGCCCCCAGGTTCTGGCCAAGCAGTACAACGAGGCCGCCAGCCAAGATTCGGCGCGGACCATCGCACACCGCTTCGCCGACGAGATCATCCTGCGACTCGGAGGCGGCATCGATGGCATCGCCGAAACCAAGATCTACTTCGTCAGCTCCCGTACCGGATCGAAAGAAATTTGGGCGATGGACTACGACGGGCAGAATCAGCGCCAGATCACTCACCTCGGCGCCATCTCGAACTCGCCTCGCGTCTCGCCGGACAACTCCCGCGTCGCCTTTGCTTCGCTGGGCCGCGACGGTTGGGAGATCCGCATGTATTCGCTCGACCTCGACCGGCTGGTCGGCTTTCCAAGCGGCACGGCCGGAGGAAGCAACTTCACGCCCGCCTGGTCGGCGGACGGCTCGAAGATCGCCTTCTCATCTTCCCGCAGCGGCGATCCGGAAATCTGGATTGCCGACGCCAATGGCGGCAATCTTCGCAAAATTACCGACTTCCGCGGCCCCGACGTTGCGCCTACCTGGAACCCGCGCAGCAACGCTCAGATAGCCTGGGTGAGCGGGCGCACGGGCCTGCCGCAGATCTACGTCATGGATCAGGACGGCTCGAATGTTCAGCGCATCACCGACGGCGGCTACGCCGTCTCGCCCTCATGGTCGCCCAACGGGCAACTGCTGGCCTTCAGTTGGAATCGGAAGTATGGCCCCGGCGACCCCGGCGGCGTTGACATACACGTAATAGACATTGCCAGCAAGAACTACATTCAACTCACCCACGAATCGGGTAGCAACGACTACCCCTTCTGGGCGCCGGATGGCCGCCACATCGTCTTCGAGCGCACCATTGGGGGCCATCACAATATCTGGTCCATGCTGGCCGACGGTACTGGGCAACATCAGCTCACCCAAACCGGCAATAACTTCATGCCCAACTGGAGCTGGAAATGAAGTTTCTGCTCGAAGCAAAGGTACGTTGCGCAGCTTGTGTCTCACGGCTTGCCGATTCTCTCGACTATCATACTTACGTTGGCAAAGTTTCCCGCCGCCTCGTTTTGAAAGGTGGAGGCGGATTGGCTCGCCGGCTCCGCAACTTGTTCCCTGGCCCGGATGGGGCGCCGGTCTTGACCACGGCCCTTGCGTAAATGCAAAGGCTTGGATCGCCTCGTTAGACAATCCTGAGTTTTCGGAAGGAGTATTCCATTGAATCGACGGTCTCGCATTCTGATACCAGTTGCCCTGTTAGTCGCCCTGGTTGCAGTTGCTGGTTGCAAAAAGAAGGAAGCGCCGCTTTCAAATGTGGCGACGGCTCCGGCTGCAACAACCGCAGCCGCGCCCACCGCGCAGATTACTGCCACACCCACCGTGGTTTCGGCCGGGGACCAGGTGCAACTCGCCTGGCGCACATCCGATGCCACCAGCGTCTCCATTGACGGCATCGGCGACGTGCCCACTGTTGGCGTCAAGACCGTCACCCCAGCCGAGTCCACCAGCTATCACCTGGTGGCCCGCGGCCTGGGCGGCTCGGCGGATGCCACAGCCCGCGTGACCGTAAACGCGCCGCCGGCCGTCGTGGTGCCCGTCAACACGGTAAGCCCCGAACAGGAGTTCAAGGCCAACGTTCAGGACGCCTTCTTCGATTACGACGCTTACGACATTCGCAGCGATGCCCAGGCCGTGCTCTCACGCGACGCCTCCTGGCTGGCCGCTCATCCCGAAATCCGCATCGTCATTGGCGGCTATTGCGATGAGCGCGGCTCCAACGAGTACAACCTGGCCCTCGGCCAGAACCGTGCCAACGCAGCCAAGAATGCCCTGGTCACCGCCGGCGTGGCTTCGACCCGCATTCGAGTCATCAGCTACGGCAAGGAGAAGCCTTTCTGCACCGAGTTGACCGAAGAGTGCTGGCAGGAGAATCGTCGCGCCGGTTTCACTTTGGACCGCTAGGGTCCTTCCGCGGCTTTGTATGGTGTGAGCAAGATGGGTGCCCCAGGTCTCGATTCTGAGACCTGGGATGCTCAGGTGAAAGGTATGGCATGACGCGCATTGCAACCGTTCTTATCACAATGGTCGTCAGCGGCGTGCTGTTTGCGTCAGCAGGCGCTCAGGAACGGTCCCAGGGGATTTCGGTCCACATGCTCCCCAAGCGGGTGGCTGATATTGGAGGGATGGCTCGGGGTTTTACAGTGGACCACTCCCCAAGATTGAAAGCTGGGTCTCAACATCTCACCATCCAGACAGTTGCGGACCTGCTTTCTTTTATTCGCCAGCAAGATACTGGAGTCCAGGAGAATGGTCTTTGGATTGTAACCACGAATCCAGATGCATATTCAGAAGCAGAGAAGGCGCTCTTGGAGAGCGTGAAATCCATGAGCCGGGAAGAGAGAATTCCGTTGTTTATCTGCCGCGCCGCGGAACTGCCAAATGGATGGACGCGGTTCGATCGTTGAGCCGTCAACGTCAGGGGCGGAAACCTCAGCAGTTTCAACCTGAGATCTTCTTCGGTCTGTTGGGATTTCTCGCTGCAGGTCGTGAGCTTTCAACTTCTTTCATAGGTGAATTATGCAGATAGGACATGCACTTCGCAATCGTCTCCTCTCCACGGCAGTTCTAGCCATGCTTCTCGTTTCCGTGCCCGCCCCGGCCCGCGCCGCTTCGAAGGAGATCATCGAGCTGCAAACGCAGGTGCAGCAACTGCTGGACATGATGCAGCGCCTTCAGTCCACTCTGGATACGCGCCTGGGCGTAGTGCAGCACCTGGCCGAGCAGACCGCCGACGACGCCAACCGGATGACCGCTACCGTCAGCGCCCTCCAGCAGAAGATCAATGCGCAGAACGACGCGGGCAACGGCAAGCTGGACACGCTCACCGGCCAGGTCCAGTCGCTGAACGACTCCGTGGACGAGTTGAAGTCCCGCATTGCCAAGCTGGATAAATCGGTCCAGGATCTACAGGCCCAGTTGCAGAGCGTCCAGAATCCGCCCCCTGGCGGAGCGCCCGCGGCATTGAATTCCGGCGCCACCGCACCGCAGGAGGCCGCGCCGGGTGCGCCATCCGCCGCTCCATTGACCGCCGTGCCCGCGGCCAACTCCGCGCCTCCGCTCAAGGAGACCTTCCAGGCCGGCCTGCGCGACTATAACGCCGCACGGTACGATGTGGCCGCCAGCGAGTTCCAGGACGTGATCCACTACTACCCGCTCGATGACCTTGCCGGCCAGCGCAATTCTATGTCGGCGACATCGCCTACCGCCGGGGGAAGTACGGTGAAGCAGTCAAGGACTTCAACGCTGTCCTTGAGGGCTTCTCCGGCAACTCCAAGGCCCCGGCCGCGCAATTGCGCAAGGGGCAGGCGCTCTTGCAAATGAAGGACAAGAGGGACGCTGGCATTCACGAACTGCGCCTGCTCATTCAGCGCCATCCGCAGAGTCCCGAGGCCGCCCAGGCCCGCGCCAAGCTCAACGCTCTCGGCGTCAAGAGCTCGCCAGCGGCGGCGCGCTGAACAAGCTTGATCGCAGGCTGGCGGAGGCCGGCCAAAGATGCCCTTAGCGTACGCCGCTTAGGTCGAGGCGGAGCAGCTTGGCGGGGTCAAGGTACGCGCCCTGCCAGCGGACGGCCCAGTGCAGGTGCGGCCCGGTGACGCGGCCTGTAGCCCCGCTCAGGCCCAGTTGGCCGCCGGTGGCCACGCGCTGGCCCTCCTTCACATCGATGCGGCTCAGGTGCAGGTAGAGCGTGAAAAGGCCCAGTCCGTGGTCGATCGCCACGCAGTTGCCCTCGTAGTAGAGCGGCCGGGCCAGCACGACCACTCCGCTGTTGCCGGCCCGCACCGGCGTTCCCGTCGCGGCGCGGAAGTCCATCCCTTTGTGAACGCTGGCCAGCTTGCCGTTGAACATGCGGCGGGTGCCGAAGCTGTCGGTGGGCGGGGCGGTTACCGGCGCGCGAAAACTGCCCGTCCACAGCGGCTCTGGGGCGCTGGCGGCAAAGACCTTGTCCTTGATCGCCTGTTCGGCCTTGATCTGCTGGAGCGCCTCCGGGCTGGGCTCGACGAACTTGGGCGCGACAGTAAGCGAGCCTGTGCGGTAATGGGCGGGATGGATCTCAACGGTTCGGGAGAGGTCACGCGCGCCGCCGGCAAGCTTGACACTAATCCGTAAGTTCGAAGGGCCAACTGCCCCCTCGACATCGACACCGGCCAGCGCAAACCATCTCCGGCCGTCGCGCCCGCGAAAGAATTGAAGCTTGCGCCCCAGCCAATCACCGTCCACGCCAGCGGCATCGGCGGCCTGCACGCGAATCAATTCCGGCGAGCCGGCCACGACCACCGCCGGGGTAAGCGACACGGCGGGGGACTGAGAACAGGCGCAGGCGGGCGCAAGCTCTAGAACCAGCACACAGCAGAAAGGAGCAAGCCATCGGCCCGGCGCATGAAGAAGGAGAGACCGCATGGAGAGAGCATACCTGCCCCGGCGCTATCGCGGATGCGCGGCCTGCCATTGTGCCACGCGCTCTTCGACCTCAGCCAGCTCATCGGCGGTGATGTGGGTTCCGATCATCTGGCGGTTGGCGGCGTACTTCTCCTGATTCGGCCCTTTCACCGCGGCCGCCAAGTCCAGCCAATAGTAAGCTTCCACATCGCTGTGCGGAACGCCCTGGCCCATGGAGTAGAGTACGCCGAGCGTGGCCTGCGCGTTTGCATCCCCCTGCTCTGCTGCTTTGCGGTACCATTCCGCCGCCTGCGCCATATCGCGCTCAACGCCCCTGCCGTCGCGGTAGAGCGCTGCCAGGCGCAACTCGCCGGCAATGTCGCCCTTTTCCGCCGCCTTGCGATACCACTCGGCGGCCTGCTTGTAGTCCTCGGCCAACTGCTTTGGGTTGCGCGCTGCCTGCTGCCCGCCGCGTAACCGTCGCCTACCTGCACCTGCGAGGCTGCG
The DNA here is from genome assembly GCA_963799145.1 of uncultured Acidobacteriaceae bacterium. Taxonomy (GTDB): domain Bacteria; phylum Acidobacteriota; class Terriglobia; order Terriglobales; family Acidobacteriaceae; genus Telmatobacter. Next base: position 7,105 of record CAWCWQ010000125.1, read on the forward strand.
TCGCCGGAATTGGCCTTGGCCAGCAGGGCGGGGTCGATAGCCTGACCTTGCGGCCCTGCGCTCTGTGCGCAGGCAGGGATCAGCGCCGATGCAAAGAGCGAAGCCAGAACCAGCCATCTCAGTTTGGTACTCACAGGCGCCTCAATGAGCAATCGAAATTCGTTGATGAAACCAGTTTATCCATTTGAAGGCAACCCAGAGCCGCGCAAGACGGCTGGCTTCGTCGCCGAGCGGCCTTCCTCGCGCATAAGCAAACAACCTTCCGCGAGGTTTCGGCTTCCGGCGGCGCAGGGAAGACGCTAGAATTATCTTATGACCGATCGCATGTCTCTCACTCTCGCCCAGGCCGACCCCGTTGTGGCCGCCGCTATCGACCAGGAAACCCTCCGCCAGCACGAGGGGCTGGAGATGATTGCCAGCGAGAACTTCGTCTCCGAGGCGGTGCTGGAGGCGGCCGGCTCGATCTTCACCAACAAGTATGCCGAGGGCTACCCTGGGCGGCGCTACTACGGCGGCTGCGAGTATGCCGATGTGGTGGAGAACCTGGCCCGCGACCGCGCGCAGCAACTCTTTGGCGGCGAGCATGTAAACGTGCAGCCGCACTCCGGCTCGCAGGCCAACGCCTCGGCCTACGCGGCGGTTTTGCAGGCCGGCGATACGATTCTGGGCCTGGACCTGGCGCATGGCGGCCACCTGACCCACGGCCACAAGCTCAGCTTCAGCGGCAAGCTCTACCGGCCTACCTTTTACCGGGTGCGGCGCGATACCGAGACGATCGACTACGACGAGCTGGAGGCGATTGCCGAGCGGGAGAAGCCCAAGGCCATCATCGGCGGCGGCAGCGCCTATCCGCGGCTGTGGGACTTCGCGCGCATGCGACAGATTGCCGACAAGGTGGGCGCGTTTTACATCTTCGACATGGCGCACATTGCGGGACTGGTGGCGGGCGGCGTTCATCCTTCGCCCGTGCCCCACGCGCACATCACCACCACCACCACCCACAAGACGCTGCGCGGACCGCGCTCGGGATTGATCTTCTGCGGGGAGGGGCTGGCCAAGGCCGTTGACAAGGCGGTCTTTCCCGGCCAGCAGGGCGGCCCGCTGATGCACATTGTGGCCGCCAAGGCGGTGGCCTTTGGCGAGGCGCTGCGGCCGGAGTTCAAGACCTATGCGGCGCAGATCGTGGCCAATGCCAAGGTGCTGGCTGCGGCGTTGCAGGAGGCCGGCTTCCGCATCGTCTCCGGCGGCACGGATAACCACCTGATGCTGGTGGACACATTCGAGAAGGGCATTCTCGGCTCAGATGCCGAACTGGCGCTGGGCAAGGCCGGCATCACGGTGAACAAGAACGCCATTCCCTACGACATCAATCCGCCGCTCAAGCCGTCTGGCATTCGCGTGGGCACGCCAGCGATGACCACACGCGGCATGAAAGAGCCCGAGATGCGGCAGATTGCCACGTGGATTGCGAAGGCCCTGGATCTGCGCAACGACGACGCGGCGCTTGAGCGGATTCGCGGCGAAGTGGCGGAGCTGGCCAACCGGTTCCCGCTTTATGCCTGGCGGCGGGCAGCGGCGGCAGTGGGGCCTCTGACCTCGTGAATTGGTGCGCGGCGATTGAGTGCCGCGGTATCCCACCCTAGCCGCAAGGACAAGAACGCGGTGCCCAGAGGGCGCCCCGGTGGGGCACCCAGCGGTCTTGCCTGGATTTTGGCGGACGACCAGGCACCCAGGGCTTCGGTTCCCGACGATTATTCGGGCCGCAACTTGCGCCAGGGTACGGGGTTGCATCTATTGTTGTTGACGATGACCCGCCAGGGGGAAAAGGCAGCGGAGAATGGCTGTTCTCCCCGCGGCGTCAGGAGGTGATCATGAAATCCATTCAGTTAGCCTTTGCAACATTGCTCGTTCTCGCAGTCCCCGCGTTTGCCCAGCACAACGAAGGGAAAGGGGGCTCCCGTACCTCGGGTACTCAAGCGCATCAGGCGATTCCGGCCCACGGTCCCTCGGCGTACAAAGGCGCGCCCCAGGCTCCTGACCCCAAGCGCAACTACAGCGACAAGGACGGCCACCCCAACGTCCCGCACGTGGATGGGAAGACCTGGGTCGGTCACGACACCGGCCGCGCCGACGCAAACTACCATCTGGACCGCCCCTTTGAGCATGGCCGCTTCACGGGCGGCTTTGGCCGCGGCCATGTATGGCATCTTGGCGGCGGCGGTCCCGGCCGCTTCTGGTTCAATGGCTGGTACTGGAGCGTTGCGCCCTTCGACGCGGCCTTTGTCGATGGCTGGCTTTGGGACTCGGACGACATCGTGATCTACGACGATCCGGACCACATCGGCTGGTACCTGGCCTACAACGTGCGCCTCGGCGCCTACGTTCATGTGATGTACATGGGAATGTGATCGGGCCGGCCAACACGATAATAGTGCAGCCAAAAAGGACGGACCGCGTGGTCCGTCCTTTTTGTTGGATATCGATACCGCCAGCGCGGCCGATGCTAGCGCAAGAGCGCTGAGGCGGCCCACAGGATCGGGGCCTGGCCGTGGAAGTCGCCGGTCATGCGGCGGCGTCCCAGGTAGTAGTCCAGGTCGTTCAGCTTGTTGGTGCCTTGGCATACGTTGGTTGTGTCGCCGTTCTGGTCGATGTATCCGGTGACGGCGAGCCATGCCTTGCGGGCGGCGGGGCCGTAAGCGGGGCCGTCGAGCCAGCCATTCTTCACGCCGGTAATCATGGCAAAGGTGAACATGGCGGAGCTGGACGTCTCAGGCCAGGCTTCGTCGTGGTCGATGAGCTGCCGCCACATTCCATCCTTACCTTGATATTTGAGCAGCGCGGCCATCATGGCCTGGTATCCCTTGAGGATGCGCGCCCGCTGGGGATGATCGGCGGGCAGGCTACGCAGCATCTCCGCCATTCCCGCGGCCACCCAACCATCGCCGCGCCCCCAGAAGAATGGGACATCGGCGGCGTGGTAGAAGAGTCCGTTGGGCTGCTGAAGCTTGTCGAGGTAAGAGACCATTTCAAGGGCATCGCGGTCCAGGTACTTGCGGTCGCCAGTGGCGCGGTAGGCTTCTAGCTGAAGGATCGTCAGCATATACATGTCGTCGATCCAGTAGCGGGTTTCCGCGGAGAGGCCGTCGGGCTGGGGATTCTCCCATTGGCGGTCGGCCCACCACTGTCCGTAGGACAGGTAGGTCTTGTCCTTGGTCTGAATGCCGATTTCCAGCGGGATGATGCCGAAGATGGAGTCGTCGACGTGACGGCGAACGGGGATAAGGGAGGCCTCCGCGCCGCCGGGCATGATGGGGGCAAACTTGTCGATAAGGCGCTGGCGCAAAGCGTCGTCGTGGGTGAGCTGGGCGACGGTGAGGGCGCCGTACCAGGTGGCGCACTCGCCGTAAAAGATGGTTCTCATGCCTTGATGCGGCGAAGTGGCGAAGTGCTCGGCGAGACGCTTGCCTACCTCCTGCGGAGAGCTGCCCGCGGGCCAGTTGGCGAAGTAGTCGGCCGGGCCGGAAGGTGGGGTTGCCTGGGCCAAGGATGCGGTTGCGGCGGCGGGGAGAAGGAGTGCGAGAGCTGCGATTTTCAAAAGAGCGTTCATAGAAAGGGTCTCCAAACTGCGTAACCATTTTGCATCATGGGGCCTAGCTTAGGAAAGGCAGCCCCGGCGGCAAGGACCGCGCGCCGCGAACACCGGCGGGAAGAGCAATCAGCGCTCGGTGTGGAGATGGTGCAACAGGCTTTCGAAGCAACCTGGGATCTGAGAGTCCCACTCGTTCCAGTCGTGGCCGCCGGGCTTCGTGTGGAACTCAAATTCGAAATGGCGCTCGCGCAGGCGGGCGGCAAAGCGCCGGTTGGGTTCGAGCAGAGGTTCCTGCTCCCCGGCGGTGAGGTAGATATAGGGAGTCACCGCAGGGTCGGCGGATTGCACCAGCTCGAAGGGGTCGCTCATCTTGCGGGTCTTGCTTCCCACTGGCCCGAAGATATTGGTCAGCCTCCACCATTGCATCAGATGGAATCGTCGTTGACAGACGTCGATGGATGGACTGAAGGCCCCCACGAAGACAAACAACTCGGGGCGGCTGAGAGCCAGCTTGGCAACTGCAAATCCACCCATCGAAATCCCGACGACGGATCGGTTCTCGCGTCCCTTGGCGGCGGGAAACCGGGCTTCCACATCAGAGATCAGATCGTTGAGGAGGTAGTCTCCATACTTATCCTCCGGCTTCAACGCGGCATTCTGGTAATAGGAAAAAGCCCCCTCTGGCATCACCAGAATCAAGCCCTGCGCCGCATAGCGGGCAACCTCCGAGTCGTTTGACCAGTCTCTGTAGCCGCCATTGCCGCCGTGGAGCAGATAGACGACGGGCAGCCTCTGGCCGCGTGGGAGTTTTGCGGGGAGATAGACTCGGTACGGCATCTGTCGCTGCAACCCCGTCGAAAAGAAGCTCACATCCTGCACGGCCACACCGGGGAACAGGCGGGGATGGTCCGGCTGGGGCTGCGGCGCATTGCGGCAGCTCGCAAGAGCCAAGGCAGTCAACCCCAAGACCGTCAACGATGAGCGCAGGGTTTGCATTTTCTTTGTTGAAAGACGATTTTAACTCGACTACCATCCGGTCTAGGCAGGTACACTGTCCAGCAACAGGAGATCACCCATGCAGACCCGGATTCAGGGCACCACCATGCCCGTGCTCGATGTGCAGCTTGACCCTAACGAGAGCGTGTTTTCAGAGAGCGGCGAGCTCTCGTGGATGACCAGCTCCATACAAATGACGACGCACACGCAAATGGGCGGGGGCGGCGGGTTCTTCGGAGTGCTGAAGCGCGTGGCCGGGGGCGGCAGCCTCTTCATGACCGAGTACCGGGCCTACCAGTACCCCGGCGAAGTTTCGTTTGCCACCAAGGTGCCGGGGCACATTGTGCCGATACAGGTGGGCCCGGGGGCGGAGTTCATGGTTCACCGGCACGGGTTTCTGTGCGCCACGCCGCAGGTGACGATCGGAGTGGGCTTCCAGCAGTCGCTCGGCGCGGGCATCTTCGGAGGTAACGGCTTTCTGCTACAGAAGGTCGGCGGAGTGGGCACGGCGTGGCTGGAGCTTTCCGGCGAGCTGGTTCTAAAAACGCTGGCTCCCGGCGAGGTGCTGCGGGTGCATCCGGGCCATGTGGGGGCCTTCCAGGCGACGGTGGGCTTCAATATCACCACCGTTCCAGGGATCAAGAACGCGATCTTCGGCGGGGATGGAATCTTCCTTGCCGTGCTGCAAGGGCCAGGCACGGTGTGGCTACAGACGCTGCCCATCTCGCGTTTGGCGCACCAGATCGGCGAGTACCTGCCGCGGGGCGAAAGCCGGTCGGCCGGACCCGCGGCCGGCGGCGCGATTGTGGGCGGCATCCTGGGATCGATGCTGGGCGGAGACAATCGATAGCAGAGCCGAAACGCCAGCGGAGTCAGCGAAACGGCGCGTCCGGGCAGGCTCTTCCAGCTCCCGAATTCGGAGCTCGGGAAAGCCGCCCTACGCCGTCAATGAAGCATTTCCCAACTCCGGCGGCATATACTCTTGGTGTGTTCAAAAGGGCATCTGGAGTGGGCTTAATGCTGGTCGCTATTCGTTCTTTCAATCGGTTTTTGTGGATCGGCCGCATCACCGTCGTTCAGGTGCTCGCGGCCGTCTTTATCTTGGTCTCGGGCGCGTCCTCGGAAGGCTTGTCAGCACAGACCAATTCAGAATCCGCCGGCCGGGCGACGCAGCCTGCGCCGGTGGGGGTGGCCCCCAGCGGAGTAGCCGCGCAAGCGCCAGCAGGTGCAGCCGGCCATGCTCCTTGCCCGCCAAGCGCCGTTATGGACATTCCGCTCGGGTTGACCATCGAGGCCAAAGTGACCGGAACGCTGGACTCCGGGCATCTGAAAGTGGGCAAGGAAGTCTGGGTGAAGGTCGTCAATGGACTGGTTTATCCATCCTGCATTTTAGACAAGGGCGCTACCCTCTTCGGGCACGTAACGGCGGCGGTTTCACGAGAGAACCCAAATTCGTCGGAGCTGTCTCTGGTCTTCGATCATGCCGATTGCGAGGGCCACGGAAAGAAAGAGATGCCACTGCGGCTGATTGGCCTGGTGGGGCCTGAGGAGATGTCGGAGAGAATGCACGACCAAGTGCCCACTGGCATGAAAAGCTCACAGCGGAACATGCCTGCCGCGGTTTTGGCCACCCTCGATCGCGACGACAAGCTCAATCCGGGAGGCGCGCCGCATACGGTGCACGTAGGAGTCGTGATCGGCCTGCCGAAAGTGAAGCTGGACTATAAGGGAGGGCCGGGATGCAGCGCTCGAATCTCCAGCACGGATCGCGGCGTGCAACTGGAGACGGGGTCGGAACTGCTCTTCGTTGTCCAGAGCGCGCCGTAGGAGCGGTTCATTGTCTCGGAGATACGTTACGTCTTCGGGAATCCGCATGCGTTGCTTCTGAGCGGCTCTGTATCGATCGTCCTGCCTGCGCTGCCGCGTCCACCGCGGTCTTCATGACGCCGCAATTTGAAAAGAAACGGATGAGATTGGCGGTGAGCGGTTCCCAGGTCTCGGAAGCGAGACCTGGGGCACCCAGCGGCTGGTTAGCTTTGGTCTCTCCCACCCTGGCGCCAGAAACAACGCGCAAGGATGGGGCACCCAAAGCTTTGTTCGCCATTTTCAGCTCGCCGGTTCCCTGAGAGTCGAGGACGAGCGCGGTGAGCTTGCGGGCGAGATCGAGGTCGAAGCTCTCGGCGACGAAGACAAACTTGCCGCGCGTCGTGATGACTACCGGGCCTTCGCTGGTGGAGTAGACCTCTTCTTCGGAGATGGCCTGGGACGATCCGGGCGGCAGCTCCTTGGTAGCGGAGTTCTCGGCGTCCAGATCAGCCTTGAGGCCGGAGTATTTGCGGCCCAGGCTGTCTGCATAGAGCTGGGCAAAGGCTTGGGCGGAGGCGGTGTTCTTCCAAACGGAAAGGTAGAAGAGAGCGAGGAATCTGGTCTTGGCCTGCTCCTCAGGGGTTTTGGCGGAGCGCTGCTGGCCAGCCCAGTAGATGCCGCCATCCCAGGCTGGGGTCAGGTCGCGGGCGGCCTCGTCGCCGCCGAAGAGCTCTGCGAGAATATGCACGTCGAGTTCGCCAACCTGGCCGATGTCATAGGGCTTGTAAAGCTTGTCGACGAGAGGATGAATGTCGGGCAAAAAGGGTACGGCGGGGTTGCGCTCTCGCTCATATTCGCGTGGGTTATCGATTTCCCATGTTGAGGTGGGCGGGCGGTCGAGGGTTCCTGTAAAAGCGGCTGCCTGGCCCTGGTCCATCCACACATCCTGTTCGAAGCTGAGACCCTCCCGATAGGGGAAAAGCATCGACTCGGAGAGCAGGAGCGGGGCGCGGGCCAGCACCGGGGAATTGTCCGAGGCGGCCATTTGCTGCTTGACCATGTCCATGACCTCGGGATCCTTGACCAGGCTCTTGCCCATCGGCTTGAGGATGTAGTCCATCATGACAGCGGTGGCTTGGCCCTCGACGACGGCTTCGCGGGCGCTATCGAGCTCGTCTTTGGCCACATGCTCAGCGTCGCCGGAGGCATTGACGGAGACGTCGCCGGGGGTCTGGTCGCCCCACTTTGTAAGGTCGATGTGCTGGTCCTGAAGCGCGTGCGTCAACTCGTGGGCCAGCACCGGCTTCTGTTCCTCGATTCCTATCCAGTCGAGCAGATTGACAGTCTTGGTCTTGGAGTCGTAGTAGGCCTCGATCTGCTCCTTGAGGAGCGCCAGGAGGAAGGGCTTGAGCGCGAAATCGCGGTCCAGGAGGCCGAACTTCTTGAGGACGATTTCACTTTTCTGGAGACGCTTGGCGCCCTCATCCTCATTGAATTTCTCGTTCAGGTAGCCTTCGACCTCCGAGCGGGTGGTGAGCCGGCGCTTGACGGTGCTCTTGATTGGCAGGCCGGTCTCCTGCGAGGAGAACTTGAGCAGGTCGTCGACCAGCGCAAAGAGCTGTTTGGCCTGGTCGGGAGTGATGCGGGTCTCTTCCTGGCCGGAGGGCTGGGTTGGATTGGTTCGCGGGGTGGACGGCTGCTGCTGGGCTGGGGCTGCGATCGTTCCCGCAAGGCCGACAGCGGCCGCCAGGATCCCAGTTCGCCAGGCTCTTCCCACGACATGCTGCTCGATCATCGACTCTCCAGACGGTTCCACTTCTCAGGTTGTTTGGCAATCTCCGCCATTGATTCTCGCGGGCAGGGCATTTTCACATCCGTCTTCGATGCTCACTTGTTCGAACGGCTCTTCCAGGTTCGGATGAAGCCGAGGTAGAAGAAGATCAAGAAAAAGCCGAAATGGGAGATGCCGCGCACGCAACTGATCTCCGGAGTCTGAATAAAACCCGTGCTGAAGATAGGAAACGAAACGCTGTACATACACAGGTAAAACAGCATGATGGCGTTCATAAAGAAGGCCCCCGCAAGAAACTTGCACACCTCCTGCCACGGAACTCTCCTGAACATGTTTGGTTCCCTCCCCAAGACTTCGCCTTCCTCGCCCGGCGTTGCATGTCTTCTTTCAAGGCTATAATCAGGATGCGGTCTGGCGCGAAGTTTCTGCTGGAAAACTGCGCGAGGCAGCGGAAAAGCTCCCTAATGACTGAAACCGATCTTGCTGCCACCATCCAAGCCACTCCGCTCGCCGCGCTGCTGGCATCCGCGGCACCGCCGCATGAACTCACCGTCTATCGCGGCGTGCTGACCCCACGGGAGTTGGACGCGCCGGAGAGGGAAATAGCGGCGCTGGCGACCGGAGCCGCGGCGCACGATCTGGGTTGGCTAAGGCGGGTTGCGGTGCGCGGAGAAGACCGCTTTCGGTGGCCGAGCGGCATGGTCACGAACGTGGTGAACGAACTGGAGAACAACGCCGGGGCGTGGAATCTGGTTCTGAATGCGCAGGGGCGAATTCTGGGTGACCTGACGGTTTGGCGCGAAGGAGACGAGCTGGAGCTGGAGATTGAGGCCAGCCAGTTTGAACGGTTGATGGCTCATTTGGAACGGTTCATCGTGATGGACGATGTGGAGTTGGTAGCGCTGGGCGAAGAAACGGCGCTTGGCTTGACTGGGCCGGCGAGCGACGAAGTCCTTGGCCGCTTGAGCCTGCCAACCCTGCCGGAGCCGCTGTCGACAACGCGCGTGGAGTGGAATGGGCTGGACTTGAGGATTGCGCGCGGGTTTGGGACGCTGGCGCCGCACTATGAGCTGTGGACGCCGGTAATTGGGCTGAGGAAGAGGATGTGGGGAGCGCTGCAAACGGCGGGCGCAACCCCGGTGGGATCCGCGTCGGTAGAGGCGTTTCGCATTGCCGAGGGAATTCCGGCTTATGGGATCGATATGGTGGAGCGCGATTTGCCCCAGGAAACCTCGCAGATGAGGGCGCTCAGCTTCAACAAAGGCTGCTATCTGGGCCAGGAAATTGTGGAGAGAATTCATTCGCGGGGGAGCGTTCACAGGCACCTTCGGCAGCTTGAGCTGGTGGGGCCGGTTCCCGAGGCCGGGACCGAGCTGACTATGGAGGGCGGGACGGCTGGGCAGATCGCGAGCGCGGCGGAAATGGCGCTGGCTGGCGGAAACCGCGTCTTTGCGCTGGGAATGATTCGCGGAGAAGCCGAGCTGCGCAACCAACTGTTGAGCTACAAGGTCGGGACTGTCGCGGGGAGTGCGCGGATTCTTGACGCGCCACCTAAGCCGCACTTAGCAGGCAAGCAGGGTTCACGGAGTTAGCAAGCCACAGAGACGCATCGGAAACCAGGAGCTATGAGCGAGACCCCCAAATTCACCGTGATCGACCGCCGCAAGTTCAAGGCGGAAGACGAGCAGGAGAAGCCGGCAGGCGGTACCTTCAGTGCCGGAGGCTCCGGCAGAGACCGGCTCGATACCGGCTGGACCAAGCGCGGGGCCGCAACTCGTGGCCAACGAGAGCCGGCGCGAGCCTCAGCGAGAGCCGGCCGCGGCTGAAGCCGACGAATGCGGTTTGGAGCAAGAACCGGAGTTGCCGCCCGCACCTACAGCCGCGGAGAGCCGCCAGCAGAAGACCGCCTACGACGCCTCGGCGCAGCGGCTGGAAGACCTGATCCGCGCGCAGAATCCGGCCGTGGGCGCACAGCCGCCGATCGGGTTTGAGCAACTGGTGCAACAGTTCTACGTCTCCGCCATGATCCAGATGGGAGCGGGGACGCAGGATGGTCAGCGTCCGCGAGTGGATATTCTGGGCGCGCGCACAACCATCGACCTGCTGGGAGTGCTGGCGGAAAAGACTCGCGGGAACCTGACCGAAGCGGAGGATCGCACGCTGCAAACGGTTCTATTCGAATTGCGCATGGCCTTCCTGGAGTTGACCAGCATGATTACGGTGCAAGCGATGCAGCCCCCGCCACCGCCCCCCGGTAAGCGCTGAATGCGGGTGGAGAAGACATCTCTATAGCTTTGCCGAGAGCCTATGAATGGCCTTCTGACTTTTCTGGGGACGGGAACCTCGATGGGGGTTCCGACACTCGGTTGCGATTGCGCGGTTTGCACCTCGACCGACCCGCGAGACCGGCGGCTGCGGCCCTCGGTGCTGGTGCGCTGGCAGGACGATGGCGGGGCGGAGCGGGCAGTGGTGATAGATACCGGGCCGGACTTCCGCGAGCAGGCGCTGCGTAACGGACTCAGGCGCGTGGACGCGGTTTTCTATACGCACTCCCACGCCGACCACATTCTGGGCCTGGACGATCTGCGGCCGCTCAGTTTTACGGCCATCCGCGAGGGTGGGCCGATCCCGCTTTACGCCGCGCCCGAGACGGCGGCGGTGCTGGAGCAGATCTTCGACTATACCTTTTCGCCCCAGGCCACCTATCCCACTCGGGCGCGCGTGCGCCTGGAGCCTCTGGGCGAGCGCAATCCGGTTCATGGAGTCGAGTTCGTCCGGGTTCCGATCAAGCATGGGCAGATGGAGATTGCCGGTTTCCGCTTGGGCCGCGTTGCTTACCTGACCGACGTGAGCGGCATCCCGGAGGAGAGCTTTGCGCTGCTTGAAGGCCTAGACCATCTAGTACTCTCCGCGCTGCGCCACAAGCCCCATCCCAGCCACGCCACGGTGGAACAGGCGGTGGGCTGGGCGGGGCGGATTGGCGCAAGGCGGACTTGGCTGACCCATATTGCCCACGAGCTGGGCCACGAAGAGACCAACCGAAACCTGCCCGCCGGAATCAGCCTGGCCTACGACGGGCTGAGTCTCCCGGTGAGCCTATGAGCGATCCCGCTGCCACGATGATTCCCGTCTATCGCTCGATTCAGGAGATCCCTGCCGGATTCGGCCCCTCGGTGGTCATGATCGGGAACTTCGATGGCGTGCATCTGGGCCACCAGAGAATACTCCGCGCGGTGGGGGGCGAGGCTCGCGAGCTGCGGATGCGCTCGGTAGCGATCACCTTCGATCCGCACCCGGAACAGTTCTTGCGTCCGGCTCAGGCGCCAAAGCTGCTGACGCCGATGGAGGAGCGGGTTCGGCTGATGGCTTCGACGGGCATCGAGGCGATACTGGTTCTCAAGTTTGACGCCGCGCTGGCAGGCTTGCCTGCGGGTGAGTTTATGCGCCGGATTCTTGTGGATGCTTTGGGCTCCGCTTCCTTGCACGAGGGAGGCAACTTTCGCTTTGGACATGGCGCCGAGGCGGGGGTGAAGGAGCTCCAGGAGTTTGGCGCCGAGTTCGGGTTTGCCGTGCATGTGCATGAACCCGTGCGCGCGAAGGGGCTGGAGGTTTCGAGTTCGGCGATTCGGGCGCTGGTGGGGGCGGGGGATGTGCGGCGGGCGCGTTGGATGCTGGGGCGGCCGTTCGGGGTACGGTCCACGCCGGCCAGGGGACGCGGGATCGGGACGCGGCTGCTGGTGCCGACGGTGAACCTGGCGGCCTATGACGGACTGTTGCCGGCCTTTGGCGTCTATGTGACACAGCTGACGGTTGGCGGGCGCTGCTTCCCGGCGGTGACCAATGTGGGCAACCGGCCCACCTTCGGCGAAGCGTCGTTTGCCGTCGAGTCACACATTCTGGACTTCGAGCCAATCCGCCACCCCACGGACGAAGACCTGTCCGTGGGGACCCCGGTGAAGCTGGACGAGCGAACTCCAGTTGAGCTGGAGTTCCTGGCGCGGCTGCGCGGAGAGATCGAGTGGCCCTCGCCGGAGGCGCTAAAGGCGCAGATACTCAAGGATGTGGCGCGCGCAAAGCGTTATTCCGGGCTATTCCGGGCTAGAATCTAACCTTTTGGATGTGTTGCGCCTGGACTCCAAGCGCGGCAGCCTTGTGGCACTTGGAACTTGAAAGCGCCTGTACTCATGGGAAAACACGAAACTGCAAAGCCTCAGAAGTACAATCGTCAGGCTAACGCTTATTCGGCTTTGCCGGGGGGCTCCCAATCGAATAGAACGCCTGATTCCTGGCGCGCGTTTCGGCGCTATCGCAGGTTGTCCGTCGCCGGCTCGGGATGAATGGTTACCCGCTGCACCTCCGGGCACTCCAGCTTGAAGCGGTCTTCGAGCCCGGTAATAGCCAGATGCACCCTTTGCATTGTCAGGTCGTCCGGCAGCGTGCAATGGCAGGATAGATAAATGTGCTCGCCAGAGCGGCCCACCTTGACCTCATGCACATCCAAAATCTCAGGGAACTGCGCCGCCGCCGAGCGCAGCGCCTGCTCGATTCTGCGGTCCTCCTCCACCATCTCTTCCGGCTGTTCGATGGTCGCCGGCTCGCTCTCGATGTGCGTCAGCACGGCGTCGATCTCCGGGGCCTCGCGCAGAATCTCCGCCTCCATAGCGGTCACAAACTCATGCGCCGCCATCAGCGTCATGGTCTCGTCCAGCTCCAGATGCAGCTCCGCGCGCAGTCGCCCCTGGTGCGACTGCATGCTCAGCTCATGAATGCTTACGTTGTTTCGCGCCGCCACCGCCCGCACCCGGTCGAAGACGCTCTCCGCCCGGGCCACGCGCGGCACCGTGTGGATCACCACGTCCGCCCGCGGCAATGCCCGGTGCGCCGCCTCAGTGGCAGCGCGCACCAACTCCCCGGTGTGCTCAAAGGTGAATCGCCGCGGCAGCGCCAGCGTCAGGTCGGCAAAGTAGCCCGCGCCGGCCCGCCGCACGCGCGCTTGCTCCACGGCCAGCACGCCGTCCACCTGCTCCACCTCACGCACCAGCCGCCGCCGCGTCTCAACCGGCACCTCGTCCATCAGCACGGCCACCGTCTCGCGGCCCAGGTAGAGCGTCAGCCGCAGAATCATCAGCGAAACCACCACAGCCGCAAATGGGTCCGCGAAGCGCAGCCAGCCAATGTCGAAGCGCGTTCCAATCCAACTTGCGCCCAGCCCGCAAAGCACGGCCAGGGTCGACCAGATATCGCTGGCGAAGTGGAAGGCGTCGATGGCCAGCGCCGGCGACCCGGTCCGCACCGCCACCTTACGTAGTTGCCGCGACCGCCAGTAATCCACGCCAATCGACGTCAGCAGCACCAGCACCGGCCACACCGAGTTGCGCAGCTCCACCGTGTGGTAGAAGATCCGCTGCATCGCCTCCCAGATGATCCACCCGCAGGAAACGGCCATCAGGATCGCCTCTCCCAGCGCGGAGAGGTTCTCGATCTTTCCGTGGCCGTAGGTGTGGTCTTCGTCGGCCGGCCTGTCGCTCACCTGGACCGAAAAGAAGGTCATCGCCGCGCCCACCAGGTCCAGCCCGGAATGCGCCGCATCCGACAGCACGCCCAGCGACCCCGACAGCAGCCCCGCCGCCAGCTTCAGCACCGTCATCGCCGCCGCCGCCAGCATCGAGTGCAGCGCCACCTGCCGCTTCTCCGCGGAAAACCCTGCGATACTGGGGACCATTGAGTTCATCGCGCTCCTGGGGCGCGCCTTAAAAACCCGCCTTGTGTCAGTCCCAGACCGGCTTCGCTGACCCGCGGGAGATTAAACTGCATACGCTTTTCTCCCGGAGGGAGTGTGGATACTAGCCCAGGACAAGCGCAGCGCAGTCCTGGGAAAGCATCGATAAAGGCCACGCAGCCCCGTAAGGACGATGCGAAATCCTCACACGGAGCACGGTTCACCACAATCGACAACTTACTTTTGCAACACACACTAGGCTACAGCGGCGCGCACACCGGTGTACAACCCGGCGATGCCGAACGTGTATGGCCGCCATGCGCACTCCGCATACCCCGCCGCCCGCATCATCTCAAGCATCTCGGCAGGCGGCGGAAAGTTGCCCACCGAGGTGGGCAGATAGCTGTACGCCCCGGCCTTGCCGCAGATCGCTCGCCCGATGGCCGGCAGAATGCGGCGGAAGTAGACCGCGTATGCCTTGCCAATCAGCCCGCCCGGCTCGCTGAACTCCAAGATTCCCAACTGCCCCCCGGGCTTCAGCACGCGGTTGAACTCCCTGAGGCCCGCCTCGTAGTTGGCCAGATTCCTGAAGCCGAAGGCCGTCACAATCAAATCCAGCGACCCCGAGCGCAGCGGCAGATGAAGCGCGTCGGCCTCGATGGGTAGGGCAAACGGCGCGCCAGGCTTACGCGCAGCGAACTTCTTCGCTCCCCGGCTCAGCATCCCCCGCGCAAAATCCGCCGCCAGAATGGGCTGCGCGCCACGTGGCCGGTATTTGAGCAACGCCATCGTCATGTCGCCCGTGCCGCAGCAGATGTCCAGCACCGCGGCATCGGGCCGTGCAAGCACGGCACGGAATCGCCGCGCCGTCCGCCGCCACCACAGCCGGTCTATGTTGGCTGAGAGCACATGGTTCAGCAGGTCGTAGCGGGGCGCAATCGCGTCGAACATCTGCCGCACGGCCTGCGCCGCGCTGGCTTCGTCGTTTGCTCCCGGCGGCTTGGCTCCGGTTGTGGTCATTCAGCCTCATAACTTCGCGTTTTCGTCCCACTATTCCCACAAGTTTGGGTGCCCCAGGTCCCGATTTTGGGACCTGGGAAACCACGAACCCCAACCCGCCAACCTCCGATTAGCTGACTAGCTCGCCAGCCCGCGCCAGCATATACCCCACCGCCGCTTCCAACTCCGCTGCCGTCACGTCTTCCACCACCCCCGCGTCGCCAATCCCCACCGGCAGCACAAAACGCCTCACCCCGCCCACATTTTTCTTGTCGCCGCCCGCGGCCGCAACCACTTTGCCCGCTCTCAGCTTCAGCGCCGGCAGCGGTCCATACCGATGGATCAAGCTCTCCAGCCGCTCGAACTGCGCCGCGGAGATCGTTCCCCGCTTGCGCGCCAGGTACAGCGCGGCTACCATCCCCCAGCCCACCGCCTCGCCGTGCAGCAGAGCCTTGTAGCCGGTCGCCTGCTCGACCGCATGGCCCACGGTATGCCCAAAGTTCAGGATCATGCGCAGACCGCTCTCGCGCTCGTCCCGGTTCACCACCGCGGCCTTCATGCGGATCGACGCGGCAATCACCTTTTCGAGAGCCTTAGGGTCGCGCCCCAGCACCTCGTCCGCGTGCTCTTCCATGAAGCGCACCAGCGCCCGGTCGCGGACGATCCCCGCCTTCACGCTTTCCATCAGGCCAGCTCGCAGTTCGCGCTCCGGCAGCGTGCCCAGCACCTCGATGCCGGCGAAGACCGCGAGCGGATGATGAAAGCTGCCGACAAGGTTCTTACCCTCGGGCAGGTTCACGCCGGTCTTGCCGCCCACGCTGGAGTCCACCTGCGCCAGCAGCGTCGTCGGAACCTGCACATAGGGAATACCGCGCATGTAAATCGCGCCCACAAATCCGCCCACATCGCCGACAATTCCGCCGCCAAAGGCAATCAGCAGGCTTCCTCGATCCCCGCCCGCGCGCGCCATCTGCCGCAACAGCTTTTCCACGCTCGCCAGGGTCTTGTACTTCTCGCCGGGCTCCAGGAATAGCGCCACCGGCGGCTCGGGAAAGGAAGCCAGGAAGGCCTCGCTCCACAGCGCCCATATCGGCGCCGACGTCAGCACAAAGACCCGCCGCGGCAGCTTGCCCGCCACCCGCTCGATCCGCTCGGCCAGCGTCTCCAGCAACCCGCTGCCCGCAATCACGTCGTACTTCGCTGTTGGAGTCTCTACTCGTATCGTCTGCACGGTACTTTGATCTTAAATGCACCCCTTGGCCGAGGGCCGGGGTGCGCGACTGCCTGCGGGACTTCCCCCTGCTTCTGAGGCCGGAATTCCGGTCAAGCGAGCCTTTAGCTAAACTCCATTAAAACTGCAATAAGTGTCAGGGCACGACTTCAGTCGTGCCGGAAGAACAACAAAATCAAGTTTGGCTTTAGCCCCTGCGGCTTTGTTTTCAGTAATTTGCCGTTTTCCCAGCGGCTAAAGCCGAAAACTAAATTGGCCCTTTATGGCACGACGGAAGTCGTGCCCTGACACAAACTATAACTTCAAGACAATTCTGCAACAAACCCAAGCACAAAGCGGCGGAGCCGTCAGGCTCCGCCGCTTTGCAAGATGAAACCATCGAATCCGGAACTGCCCCGCCGCAGCCTTTCGCTATGCCAGTTCGACCTTAAGCGTAATGCCGATATCGGAGATCTTCTCCGCGGGCATCTCGACCCTCAATGCAGCCTCATCCTGCTTCCACTTGAGATCGCCCTTGTAGCCGAGCAGCTCGACGTTGCGAATCTTGCCCGGATTCTGCGGGCTGGCCAGGCCGAGCGCGTTCACAACGGCCGCCTTCTCCGGCCATCCCATCACGAAGGCGTATAGCGTGCTGTTCTTCACCGTGAAGCGGACATCCGCGGCGGTTAGATCTTTCTGCTTGTCTTCGTTGAAGTTTCCCGTCTCGATCTTCGTTTGCGTCGACGGGCCTTCGCCGTAGATCTTCCACGGGCGCGAGCTATAGATGCCCTCGCTGTTCACCGCCATCCACCCGGTGATGCCGTCGAGCACAACCTTCTCCTCGAAATCCAGTTCGCCGGAGTTGGGCAGCGGGAAGTTCAGCAGCAGGTTGCCGTTCTTGCTGACGATATCGGTAAGCAGATCGATTACCTTCTTGGCCGACTTGTACTTCTCGCCGCGCTTGTAATGCCACTGCCCGATGCAGGTGTCGGTCTGCCAGGGATTCTTGGCGATGCCGTCCGAAACGCCGCGCTCGTGATCGAGCAGGCAGGTGCCAATGGCGCAATCGGTAGCTTCCTTGCTGGTATAGATTGCCTCGGTCTCGCCGCCGTGCAACTGCGCGCTCACGTTGTAGAGATGCGCAACCATCTTCAGCCCATACATCCTCGAAGGGAAGATGGCCGTCGGTGTAGAGCAGATCGGGCTGATACTTGTCGATCAGGTCGGTCATGCGGTCGAGGTAGTGGCGCTTCCATGAATCGGGAATGCCGTTGTCGTTCCAATCGAGTTTGTCCATCACGCGGGCACAATCGGCGTCGTGATACAGGTCGGCATACTTCGGGTCGGCGCCATCATAGGGAACGCCGGCCAGCGGCCCGGTCTTGTCCGAGCCGTGGCTCACGGAAAACCATTTATAACTGATCCACAGATGCTCGCTGACTCCGAAGCGCAGGCCCTGCTTGCGCGCGGCCTTCGCCCAGATGCCGACAACGTCGTTCTTCGGCCCCATGTTCACGGCATTCCAGCGCGTGTACTTCGAGTCCCAAAGGTCGAAGTTATCGTGATGCACGCCCATGCTGACGAAGTACTTCGCGCCGGCCTTCTTGTAGAGGCCCATCAGGTGGTCCGGGTCCCACTTCGCGGCCTTCCAGTTATCCACCAGATCCTTGTAGCCGACCTTGGAGGGATGGCCGTAGGTCTCCACATGGTAGAGATATTGCTCCGAACCCTGCATGTACATCTTGCGCGCATACCAGTCGCCGAACTTCGATCGCCGACTGCGGCCCCCAGTGCGACCAGATGCCGAACTTGGCGTCGCGGAACCACTCGGGAATCCGATAACCCTGGAGAGAAGACCGGGTTGCCAGGAAGCTGCCGCCCTGCGCCTGCGATCTTGCAAACATCGAGAGAGCAAGAGCGGAACACGCGCCGCCCATCCATTGAAGCAACTCACGCCTGTTCATTGCCATTGCGATTTCTTTCCTTTCAGGGCGCCATTTGCAACGGAGGGCACCCGGTTCGTATTCTAGTACCGCGTCTTAATGATTTCGTGCGCTCCCAGGTCCCCAAATGCGAGGGACCTGGGGCACCCAGCGCCTCTGGTTCGATAACGAAATCCCGTGGTAGCAGCAATAGTTCCTGTAGAGCCCGGCCTATTTCACTTCCGCAACCAACATGGCCTGGCGGAGGCGTTCTTCCGCCCCGGCGTTCCAGTAGCCGCAGTCGAGCTCGAAGAAGACGGAGGTATAGGGGATTGTCATATCGGTCTTGATAATCAGAATCCGAAAGACCTGGGCGGATTGGTCGAGCTTGTGAATGATTTGTTCGTGCGGAATGCGGTTGACCCGCGAGCCATACAGCACGGCTTCGAGTTGTTTGCTGTATTCCGCAATGCCAGGCGCGTCGTTCTCCGCGACAAATGCAAGCTCCTTGTCCACATAAACGTTTGCCCGGATGTGGTCGCACGCTGTAATAGCTTCCAGGACTCTTTGAACCACATGAATCTGAGCCTGCCCAGCGAAGATCGTTTCGATTCCCGGCTTGGATTGCGCGGGATAGGCCGAATCGGCAATCACGATCCAGTTGCGATGCCCAAAGAGCGGCAGAAGGGCGTGAAGCTGGCGCTCCCAATCGGTCACGCCGGAAGTAGTCGAGCTGGTCATCGTTTCTCTCCTCCTCGCAACTCTACACCAACTCCTCGTCGGCGCAGACGGCAACTTTGCCGCATTTTCCGCTGGCCATCAGCGCATAGGCTTCGGCGGCGCGCTCCAGCGGGAAGCGGTGTGTGATGATTTCGGCGGGATGAAGATTCCAGCGGACCAGCCGCTCCACCAGCTCCTCCATCAGCCACGTCGAAGTCACCCACGATCCGTAGATTGTCTTCTGATCGTGAATGATGTCGGGCGATGGATTGAATTCGACCGTTCCGCCTTCGCCGAGGAAGACGATCTTTCCCCATTTGCGCGTGGCGCGGATGGCCGTGGCCCGCGCGGCGGCGTTCGCCGAGCAGTCTACCGCGCGCTCCACTCCCCTGCCGCCGGTCAGCGCCTTTACCGCTGCCACGTTGTCGGGCCCCGACGCCATCACCTCATCGCAAAGACCGAGGTCGATGGCGATCTTCATGCGCTCGGGAACCACGTCGATGCCGATGATCTTCTGTGCGCCGAGTTTGCGGCAGAGCGCGCCCGTCGCCAGTCCCACCGGTCCCAGGCCGGTAATCAGCACGGCATGATTGCCGTCGATTCCGATCTTTTCGAGCCCCTCGTAGACGGTGCCGAATCCGCAGGCCACCTGCGCGCCATCGGCATAGGAGAGCTCATCGGGCAGAGCGATCAGATCCTTCTCTTCCGCGATCATGAACTCGGCCATGCCGCCGTCGCGCTGCCATCCATAGGCGCGGCGGTACTTCTCGCTGGTGCACGAGATCATGTAGCCGCGCCGGCAGTCGTTGCAGACGCCGCAGCCGGAGATGTGGTAGACAATTACGCGATCGCCCGTCTTGAAGCGGCGGCAGCCGGGGCCCGCGGCGACGATCTGGCCGCATGGTTCATGGCCGGCAATCACGCCCTGGTAGCCCTCGGGGCCCTTGCCCAGGTGCTCGTGATAGATGCAGCGAATATCCGAACCGCAGATTGTGGATGCCTTCACGCGCAACAGCACTTCTCCGTGGCCCGGAGCCGGCACCGGCACGGTGCGCATCTCAACGGTCGAGTTGCCTGGCAGAAACGCGGCGGTCATGGTCTCTTTCATGGCAATCTTCTCCATTGAATCGACGAATTGAATAGCCTCGCTCGGCCCCCGCTACGGTGGTGTAATCTCGCCGTCCACGTCCCAGAGCGCTTCCCAGCTCTGCCCGTCCTTCCACAGAAAGACCTGCCCCTTGATCAAGCGGCAGTTGCGGTCGATTGCGGCGATCGCGCGCATCTCTTCGTCCGTGAGCGGATCGCCGGCAGCGCCCGCGAGATTGGCGCGGTAGTTGTGAATCGAAAACGGAATCGGCGTCTGCCCGCGCTGGACCGCCCACTTGATGCAAACCACGGCGGGATGAACGCCGTGCCGCCGGGCGATCTCGACAATGACCGGATCTTCGGTGGGCGCGGTGTCTTCCGGGGTGCGGTCGCGCTCTGGGCGGCCCGGCGAGCCGATGGGGCAGTAGCCGATGGGCTGAATGCCGTTCTCCACGACAAATCTGAATAGCTCCGGCTGCTGAAAATGCGGATGCAGCTCCATCTCGTTCACCGCCGGCTTGATGCGCGCATCCCGCAGCACCAGTTTCAGCTTTGGAATGGTCATGTTCGACGTGCCAATGTGCCGCACCAGACCCATATCCACAAGTTCTTCCATCTGGCGCCAGGTCTTCATGTAGTTATCGTGGATGTAGGGCTGGGCGTCGGCGCTGCGCGAGCTCACATCGCAGCCCGGCGGATGGAAGTTGGGGAAGGGCCAATGCACCAGGTAAAGGTCGAGGTATTCGAGGCGAAGGTCGGCGAGCGACTTGCGGCACGATGCGATCACGTCGTCGTGCTTGTCGTTCCAAACCTTCGAGGTGACCCAGAGTTCCTCGCGCTTGATGCCGCCGGCTTGAATTGCCTCCAGCGAAGCCCCCACCTCCGGTTCGTTCCCATAGACCGAGGCGCAATCGAAGTGCCGGTAGCCAACCGCGGCCGCGCCCTTGACCGCCTCGGCAACCTGGGCCGGCGTGACGTGATCGGAGCCGAAGGTGCCCAGGCCCACGGCCGGCATCGTTGCTCCTGTATACAGCCTTCTTTGCGGAATCGTTGCAGGATCGATGGGGGGCAATGCGCCCTCGCTTGCGTTGCTCATCTGTACTCCTTGCCGACAAGAAGGCTATCGCTAACCGCCGCCATCGCGCAACTGCCCACTTCCGCAGCCGGACAGAAATGGCCTTTGCTCCCTGAAGCAAATCCGGCTTTTCCAAGGCTGACGGTCCGCGCGTTGACCCTGCGCGAGTGAGCGAGCCGCGGCCGCCGGGGCTTCCTGAACAGTACAATAAACTGACTATATGGCCAGCGGCACGCATCCGATACCGGGGGTCGAGTCCGCCGAGTGGAAGCCCGCGGCGAATCCATGGATGATTGCCGGCTCGGTGATGCTCGCAACCTTCATGGTGGTGCTCGATTCCTCGGTGGCCAACGTCGCATTGCCGCATATCGCCGGCAACCTGTCGGCCTCGACGGATGAATCGACCTGGGTTCTGACCAGCTACCTGGTCTCCAACGCCATCATGCTGCCCGGCCTCCGGCTGGATCGCGCGGCGCATCGGGCGCAAGCGCCTGCTGCTATTCTCCATTCTGCTTTTCACCGCCGCCTCGCTGCTCTGCGGCATGGCCATCAACATGCCCATGCTGATCGTGGCCCGGGTGTTGCAAGGCATCGGCGGCGGCGGAATGCAGCCGCTGGCCCAGTCCATCCTGCTCGAAAGCTTTCCGCCCCGTCAGCACGGCACGGCCATGGCCGTCTTTGGCGTCGGCGTTGTGGTGGCTCCGGTCATCGGCCCCACTCTGGGCGGATGGATCACCGATAGCTACTCCTGGCGCTGGATCTTCTACATCAATCTCCCCATCGGCATTCTGGCGCTCTTCATGGTCAACCTCTTCGTCGAGGATCCTCCGTATCTGCGCAATGCAATTCGAGGCGCGATCGATTATCTAGGCTTCGGCTTGATGGCTCTCTGGCTGGGGTCGTTGCAATTGGTCCTGGACAAGGGGCAGGAGATGGACTGGTTCGCGACCCGGTGGATCCGCTGGACAGCAGCGGTCTCGCTCCTGGCGCTTGTCGGCTTCCTCTACCGCGAATTGATGGTTCGCGAACCGATTGTCCAGTTGCACGTGCTGATGAACCGCAACTTCAGCATGGGAACGCTGATTACCGGCATCTACGGCTTCGTTCTCTATGGCGCAACGGCCATGCTGCCGCTGTTCCTGCAAACCATGATGGGGTACTCGGCGCTGCAAAGCGGCCTCACCGTGAGTCCGCGCGGCCTTGGCGCCATGGCCTCGATGATGGCGGTGGGAGTGCTGGTGAGGTACTTCGACGGCCGCGTTCTGATGGCCTTCGGCTTCGCCCTGCTTGGTTACTCGACCTGGATGCTGAGCAACATCAGCCTGGAAATAGGGATGGCTTCGGTCATTGTGCCCAACGTGCTCAATGGCTTCGCCATGGGATTCGTCTTTGTTCCACTCACCACCATGAGCCTGAGCCGCCTGCGCAAGGAAGAAATCGGCAACGCCACCGGCATTTACAACCTCATGCGCAATATCGGAGGCAGCGTCGGCATCGCGACCGTCATCACCCTCCTGGTGCGCGGCGCTCAGGCCCACCAAAGTTATCTGGCGGCCAACCTCACCGCCGACAGCCCCACAACAATGCGGATGCTCCAGGGCCTGGGAGCGCGGTTCTTTCATGCCGGGGCCAACGCAAGCACCGCCCATCAAGAGGCCTTGGGAGCGCTATACCGCAGCGTCCTGCAGCAATCGGCCGTGCTCGCCTACGCCGACAGCTTCCGCCTGCTGGCAGTCCTATCCCTGGCCTGCATTCCGCTGGTGCTGCTCTTCCAGCGCGTGCGCAAGCGTTGACAGAGTCCGATCGGCTTGAACGGGGCCAAGGGCGGGGCGATCGTGCCGCTCCTATTATTGCCGCTTGGCGCCGCTGTTTTGCGATTCCCACAATCCACGGATTCGAGGATTCCCGCAAACGGTCCGGTGCTTGAGTGGAATGCGATTCCGTTCCGCCTGCAATGCGATCTCGCTAATCGGACCGTCGAGCGGCTTTCCGGCTCGCGACGCAATCGCGGCGTTAAGATGATATTTTGTTCCTTATCTGCCGATAAGACTCCCATGGAGCCTGTTTCAAGAGGCGGCTCGGCAAGAGGGAGGAAAGCGCTCGTTTTGAGAGTTTGAACCTCAGGCGCCGTCGAAGAGAGCGTAGAGGGGCCAGCGGGTGAATGACGCGGTTCGCTGCCGGAGCGAAAAGCAAGCCAAGGTGTGCGTCTTGGCTGCCAGCTTGTGCCTCCTATAGTAGCGTTGGCAATATGGGAGCGAGTCGTTTTCTCACGGGCCTTCTGTGGTCTGGACAGTTTGGGCGGATGCCGGGGCGCGCGTTGCGGCGAACCAGCAATCTGGACTTCTCAGGTGTCGAGAGCGTTGAGTTATGCCGGACAGGTGGGTCGAGTTCGTTATGGCTTCGGTGGCTCGGGCGCGGCGCGTACTGCGCCGAAGAGCCTGTCTCGTCTTGATCCCTGCCGCCCTCCTGCTGCTGCTAGGCCCGGCGGCTTCAGGCGCCCAGAAAAACCATGCCGGTACGCAGCCCGCAAGTGTTCCGGCTACGGCGCGCGAGGCGCGGTCTCCGGTGAGCGCGCCGGCGACGCGGGCAACTCCAGCCGGCTCGCCCACTCTGACCACCGCCAAGGCCGTCCACGACCTCACCCATGCCGAATCTGAAAGGCGTTATCCCGCGCATCTGCGGGCGGTTTGCGTCGTCTGCTTCGCCGATTGGTACGGCTTCTTCGTCAATGACGGAGCAACGGGCGTTTATGTTCAGACCAAGAATCATGCCCCATTGACCGCCGCAATCTACCCAGGCGTGCTGCTCGATATCGAGGGGGTCACGGGTCCGGGCGATTTCGCCCCGATCGTTGACCAGGCTTCCTTGCGGATTCTTGGGGAAAAGCCGATTCCGCCTGCAAGGCCGGTCAGCCTGGATCGCCTGTCCACCGGCGTAGAGGACGGGCAGTGGATTTCCTTCGAGGGAACGGTGCGGTCGGTCAGGCACAGAGAGTCGATGCTGGACATGGAGATAGCGTCAGGACGATTGCAGGTGGAAGTGATGACTCCGCCCGGTAAGAAGGAATATGGAGGGCTCATCAACGCCCGGGTGCGGGTTAGCGGCAGCGCGGGTCCGGTCTTCAATCAGCGGCGCCAGCTCATCGGGATCAGCGTTTATTCGCCCAGCTCGGACAGCATTCAGATTCTCCAGCCCGCGCCCGCCGATCCCTTTTCCCTGCCATTGAGGCCGGTAAGAAGCGTCTTCGAGTATATTCCTGGCGACACACCGGATCATCTGGTTCGAATCCGAGGCGTGGTCACAGCCCGCTGGGGCCAGACTGTCTATGTTAACGATGGCAACCAGGGCGCCAGCGTGTTAGGCAGCGAAACGAGTTCGCTCAAGCCAGGGGAAGTTGTGGATGCGGTCGGATACCCTGTGCTTGGCGACACCGAGCACGTCATCGACGACGCCATCTTCAAGCGGCTTGGCGCGGCGCCCGTGCCTGAACCTAGATCGGTAACTGTCCAGGAGGCGCTCTCTGGCGATTTCGAGGGAGATCTGATCCGCCTGGATGGCCGGCTCATCGGGCAGCAGAGAGCAACAGACCAGGACACTTTGCTGGTCGATGCGGGAGGCGCCGTCTTTTCCGCGATCCTTCCAGCAGAACTCAAGGAGAATTCGCTGGCGGATTTGCGCGGCGGCAGCCAGCTCCAGCTCACCGGCATCTGCATGATTTCGGAGACCGTCGCGTCCCAGCATTTCCGGCTTCCCAAGGCATTCGAAATCCTGCTCCGGTCGCCGGCGGACGTTGTTGTCACCAAGAGTCCTTCGTGGTGGACGCCGGCTCACGCGCTTCTAGTGCTGGCATTCGCGCTGACTGGAACGCTGGCTGTTCTGGCCTGGGTTGTTTCGCTCAAGAAGCGGGTGAAGCAGCAGACGATTCTTCTGCGCGAAAGTGAAGAGCGATTCCGCCACATGGCCCTGCACGACGACTTGACAGGACTGGCGACCCGCGTACTGCTCCAGGACCGGCTGGAAACGGCTGTGGACTCCGCCAACCGCCATAAAACAGGTGTGGCGCTTCTGTTGGTGGATCTCGACAAGTTCAAAGACGTAAACGATACATTTGGCCACCTGGCCGGCGACGAGGTCTTGCGCGTTACCGCCAGTCGCCTGATCGAAGCCGTGCGCAAGATCGATACCGTGGCCAGAATCGGGGGCGACGAGTTTGTCGTGCTGCTCACCGATCTGCGCGAACCGCACATTGCGGAGAGGATTGCCGCAAAAGCCGTGGCGGCTCTGGGATTGCCTGTTCTGTTTGGGGGGCAAATCCTGCCGATCTCGGTCAGCGTTGGAGTTTGCTCGGCCTTCGCGCCGGATCTGGATGCGGAGACGCTCTTGAAGCGCGCCGATGCCGCCCTCTACCGTGCCAAAGCGCGGGGACGTAACTGCTTTGAAGTCTATGTTCCCGAATCGCCCGCAGTTCCGGTCGAAGCTGCAACCCCCGGGTCGCCGTAGCACCAAACCTTGCGGACTCGCGGACGATGCGATCAATCCCGCGCTTCGCCGATGGCGCGGCCAGTCTCGACGCGCGAGGCTCGCAGCAGCCTGGCTATCTGCTTGAGATGAAGCTGCACGGCATAGGCGCGCAGAATCTCGGCCTGCGAGAACTCGATCCCCAGGGGCCGCGCGGCGGTCATGCGAGCTTCAAGCTGGGCGATGTCCTCTTCGAGATTCATCGGCGGCGGCACATGGAAGCGCCATTCGCGGATGCAGCCGGCTACATGCCTGAATCCGGTGCGAATGTCCGCGGTCAATCGTCCCAGGGCAGGCTCCAGTTGCTGCGCGTAGCCAAACTCGTTGGTGTCTTTGACTGAGAACTCCAGCGCCACCAGGGCGTCGAAGACCGAACGGCCAAACTGCGACAGCGTTCCCAGCCCCTCGCGCCAGCCGGGGCCGCCCGAGGGCTCGTTGCGCGCGGCCTTGAGCAGTTCATTGTTGCCGCGCAGCTTGGCCAGCGCATCTTCGCGCAGCGCCGTCAGGTTCCCGGCGGGCGCGCCGCGAAAGCCCTCCAATATCGAATCGAAAAAGGCGCCCAGCGCCAGATATTCGCGCGACAGGCCGTCGCGCAGCCGCAACCGGGCGCGGTCGGGCAGCACCAGCGTGGTGACAGCGAGAGCCACAACGATACCCAGCATGACCTCGACCACGCGGTCCAGCGCAAGCTCCCAGCGCGGGCCCGGCTTCTGGACCAGCATGACAATCGCAATGGTGACTCCGGCCAGCCGCGAACTGCTGCGCAGCCCCAGCATTCCGCAAACGATGACCGCCGCGAACACGGCCAGAACGAAGTTCCAGGGCAGCGCGCCGAAAAGCGAAAACGAAAACCCAAGCACCGCGCCAATAAGCGTGCCAATTACGCGATCCCGCGAGGCGGAAACGGTCGCGCCCATATTCGATTGCAGAACGATAATGGCACTGATAGAACCCCAGTAGCCGTCATGCAGGCCAAGGCTCTTCGCCAGGGCCCAGCAGAGCCCCGCCGCCAGCGCGGTCTTCGCGGCGTGGACGAGCAGCCGCTGCCGCTCCATGGAAAGAAGCCTGGTTTGCGGCTTCGGTTCCACGAGCAGCTCGATGGGAGGCTGCTGCTCGGCGGGCGTTTTGTCGGCTTTCTTGCGCATGGGCTGATTCCGCGGGCAAAGATTTCTGTGAGCCTCTCCCAAAATGCCGTTGAGACTGCAAAAAGTGTCAGGGCGCGACTTTAGTCGTACCGAAAGAGCAACAAAATCATATAGGGCTTTAGCCCCTGCGATCTTGTTTTCTGTAACTTGCAATTCCGCAGCGGCTAAAGCCGGAATCTAAATCGGCCATTTGCGGCACGACTTAAGTCGTGCCCTGACGCAATTCGCTGTCTGAAGACAATTTTGCAAGAGGCTCCCGTAGTTACAGCATGACCGGGCGCGGCCATCGCGGCGGTGACCATTGGCACGTGACGCGCTGTCCGGTTCCATCAAGGCTACCAGCTTTCCGGCGGCTGAAGGGGGCTGGAGCAGCCCCGCTCGATTAGCATGAGATTGAGGCGCCCGCATCGGCCGGGCGGTGCACACACATGCTGCGAGTCGGATACCCGTCAATCTTCGCCGCGGAGCTGCTCAGCGGCTTCCCTGAGGGAATCGAGCTCATCCCGCTCTCCGAGTCGTTGGACCACGAGATCGAACTCGACGTGTGGATTCCCGACCCCTACTCGACGCGCGCCATCAAGATCTGGCCGTGGCTGCGCGGGGTTCGCCTGGTACTCTCGACGATGGCAGGAACGGAGTGGATTCCCCCCGTGGTGGGGCCGAGGGTGACCATCTGCAATGCCCGCGGCGCGCACAATATCTCCACGGCGGAGTGGACCGTGGCCTCGATCCTGGCCATGCTCAAGTATTTCCCTTTCTATCTCGAAGTCCAGCGGGCGGGCGAGTGGAAGCGGCGCTTCGAGGCCAGCGCGCGCTACGCCGGCATTACCGGCGATGCGCGCCCGCTGTATCCGCCCGTGATGCTGGAGGAGCTGACCGGCAAAAGGGTGCTGCTGGTGGGCTATGGCTCCATCGGCAAGGAGATCGAGCGGATGCTCGAGCCATTCAACCTGGATTTGGCGCGCGTGGCCCGAAACGCACGCACCGAGCCTCGCGTTCATGCGGTTGACGACCTGGACAGATTGCTGCCGCGGGTGGAGATTGTGATTCTGATTCTGCCCTCGACGGCGGAGTCGTACCGGCTGATCGGCGCGCGTCAGCTTGCCTTGATGCCGCAGGGCGCGCTGCTGGTGAATGCCGCGCGCGGGCCGGTTGTGGATACCGATGCGTTGGTTGCCGCGCTGCAATCGGGCCGGATTCGCGCCGCTCTCGATGTCACAGATCCCGAGCCGCTGCCGGAGGGCCACCCGCTTTGGAGCTGCCCCAACCTGCTGCTCACGCCGCACATCGCCGGATCGAGCCCGCAGTTTGCGCCCCGTTCGCTCGCCGTCGCCGCCGGTGAGTTGCGCCGCTACATCAGCGGCCTGCCGCTGCAAAATGTGGTTCAGGCCGCCGTCTAAGCGATTGCTCTGGGCGCCCCTGGTCTCGCTTCTGAGACCCGGGATTCCGCGCGCCGCCAATCGCGCAGTCCCAGAACGGCCAGCGCAACCAGCAGCAGGTAAAGCGCTGCGGTGAGCCTCAGATCCTTGTAGAGATACTCTCCGATGTAGACCAGGTCCACTGCAATCCATAGCCACCAGTTGGCCGTGTGCTTGCGCGCCTGCCACCAACTGGCCACCAGACTGTAGCTGGTCAGCGCGGCATCCAGATGGGGCAGCGCCGCGCCCACGCGCACCATCAACCATCCCAGCAGCACTGCTCCCACGGCTCCGGCCGCCAACCCGCCAAGCCAGCCGCGAAGCGTGAGCGGAACCACGCGCACTTCGCCCTCGGCGCGCACGCCGCGGGCCCAGTTCCACCAGCCGTAAAGCGTGAAAGCTACGAAGAAGACCTGGAGCAGAGAGTCGGAGAACAACCGGGCGCGATAGAAGACAGCCAGGTAAAGCAGATCGGCGGCCAGCACGAAAGGCCAGCAGGCCATGGTGCGCCGCGTGGTGAGCCAGATACCGATCAAGGTGGTGAGAAAGCCCGCGATCTCGAGCCAGTTGGCGACAAAGTAACTTGTAATCTCCACCCAGCTCATTGCGGCTCGATTCTCTCGGATTTGCGGTGGCGGGCCTCGGCCCATCGGCGCAACGCGCCCAGCAACCTGACGCCTCCCGCGCCGCGGAACCAGCGCGCATGGCCGACCAGGTAGCCCTCGGTACACAACCGCGCATTCGCCTGCGAACGCAGTACGCCCAGGTAGTAATCCGCCTCGGAGAGGGCAAACTCGGCGTGGCAGAGCGCCGTCATGGGGATGAGCGCCGCGGCTTCCTCAGCGGAGAGCGGACGCACGGATTCATAACCATCCAGCAAGGCGCGCAGATGGTCGATGTGCGCGGGTACGTCTTCGGGGTGCGCCGGGTCTTCGATGAGCGCGAGCCACTCCACGATGTTCCGCTCGATGGCCTGGGCAATATCGTGCACGGCATTGGCGCGGTCGGCAAGTCCGAAGTCGATGATCGCCGTGGCGCGAGCCTCCGGGCCGTCTTCGCTCCACAGCAAGTTCGATGCGTGTAGATCGTTGTGCGTCCAGAGCGGCTCAAGCGCGGGCAGCAGCGGCAGAAGCTCGGCATGGAACGGCGCAAGAACGTCGAGCGCCTCGCTACAGTCCCGGCGCACCGCGGGATCCTGAGCCAGCGCCGGACGCGCGGCCAGATAGCACTCCATCTCAGCGCCGGAATCCTGCGCGGCAAAGATCGTTAAGCCGGCCACAAGCGGGCGAGGCTTGCGGCGCGGCGCTCCGAATCCCTCCGAGGCGCAGTGCAGCCGCGCCAGCGCCTGGCCCGCGGAGTACGCGTGCGCCAAGGATTGGAACGGCGTCCAGGAGAGCGCATCTTCGTAGAGGTCAACGCCCTCGGGCGCTTCATGCACCTCATACGTCCACTCGCCCATCTCGATCGCGGTCTCGCCGGACGCGCTCGCGAAGACTCGCGGCACCGGCGCTCCGGCGCCGTAGAGGTGCTGGAGGAAGCGATGCTCCTCCAGCAACCCCTCCGCATCGCGCGCGCTTCGGTGATGGCGCTTGACGAAGACTCGCCCGTTCCCGGCGGCCACCACGCTGGCCGCAGAAAACGGGCGCGGGCTGAAAGACAGAACCTCGACCGCCTGGCCGCAGTCCGGGAACCGGCTCAACAGCTCGCGCACCTCTGCAAGGTTCAGCGGCGGCCAGTCGGGCTCGACCAGCGTGCCGTCCATGCCGTGCGCCTTGACTGTTGCACTTGTCGCCATGGCCTCTTCTGAGCCTCTTGCAGAGTTGCCTTCAGGTTAGGGTTTGTATCAGGGCACGACTTCAGTCGTGCCGCAAACGGCCAATTTAGATTCCGGCTTCAGCCGCTGCGACTTTGCAAATAACTGAAAAAGAGCCACAGGAGCTAAAGCCCACATTCCCTCTGGCCTCGAACGGCACGACTGAAGTCATGCCCTGACACAATGCCATGCCGCTGAAGCACTTATTTACGCACAGCGCCTTGGCTTTACGGCACGGCTGAAGCCGTGCCCTTTCAAAACCAGGCCTTCGCCACGGGCTGCTAGATATCCAGGTTCTTCACGTCCAGCGCATTGTCCTCGATGAACTTGCGCCGCGCCTCGACGTCCTCGCCCATGAGGGTGGTGAAGATGGCCTCGGTTTCGGCGATGTCTTCAAGCTTGACCTGGAGCAGCGTGCGGCGCTCGGGATCCATCGTCGTCTCCCAGAGCTGCGTGCTGGTCATCTCGCCCAAGCCCTTGTAACGCTGGACGGAGTAGTCCTTCTTGCCCTGCTCGACGATATAAGCGAATAGATCGCGGGCGGTCAACTTTTCGACCGGCTCGCGCGGTGCCCGGGCGGCGCGGCGGGCGGCTTTGGCTTCGGCCTGGGCCTCGGCGTTTTCAGCCTCAGCGCCCTCGGGCTCTTCTGAACTGCTCTCGGCACCGGCCTTTGCGGCAAACTCGATGAGGAACGGCGGTTCCAGGAACTCCTTGATGAGCGAGTACTTTGACATCATTTGCCGGAATTCGGGGCTGGAGGCCAGCGTCCAGTCAATGCGGCGCTCGGCGCCCTGCGCGTCAGTTAATTCAATTGACCAGGTGTGGTGCTCCTCGTCCTCAACCGGAGCGCCGACTGCTTTGAACTGGAAGTCTTCGGCCAGCTCTGTCAACTGCTCGTGGAGCAATGCCAGCTTGGGTGGAACGTCGCTCTCAGCTTTCGAAGCGAAATCGGCGCGATGGACCAATTCGGCGCGCGCCAGCAGCTCCGTCAATCGCTCGTTTCGGATGCGCTTGTCCACCCTTTCAACGAAGCCCAGATACTCGTCCAGGATGCCCATGAAGCGGGTAAGATCGGCGCCCTCGATGCGGCTGGCTGCCTCGCCGTGGCGCACAACCATTCCTTCAGAAGCGCGGTTGACCATCACCTTCACAAACTCGCGCTCGTCCTTGATGTACTGCTCGAAGCGGCCCTTCTTGATCTTGAACAGCGGCGGCTGCGCAATGTAAATGTTGTCGCGCTTGATCAGCTCCGTCATGTGGCGGAAGAAGAAGGTGAGCAGCAGGGTGCGAATGTGCGAGCCGTCCACGTCGGCGTCGGTCATCAGGATGATCTTGCCGTAGCGGATCTTGGTGGCGTCGAAATCGTCCTTGCCGATGCCGCAGCCCAGCGCGGTAATCATGGCGCGGATTTCCTCGTGGCCCAGCATCTTGTCGTAGCGGGCCTTTTCGACGTTGAGGATCTTGCCCTTGAGGGGCAGAATGGCCTGGAAGCGGCGATCGCGGCCCTGCTTGGCGGTGCCGCCGGCGCTCTCGCCCTCGACCAGATAGAGTTCGCAGCGCTCGGGGTTGCGCTCGGAGCAGTCGGCCAGCTTGCCGGGCAGGCCGCCGCCGTCCAGCGCGCCCTTGCGGCGGGTGAGGTCGCGGGCCTTGCGGGCAGCCTCGCGGGCGCGCGCCGCCTCGATCGCCTTGTTGATGATGCGCTTGGCGACAGGCGGATTCTGCTCCAGGAACATGCCCAGCCGCTCGTTGACAAAGGCCTGCACCGTGCCGGCGATGTCGGAGTTGAGCTTGCCCTTGGTCTGGCCCTCGAACTGCGGCTGCGACAGCTTGACGCTGACCACGGCCACCAGCCCCTCGCGCACATCGTCGCCGCTCAGGTTCTCTTTCATGTCCTTGAAGAGGCCGAGCGACTGGCCGATGGCGTTGATGGTGCGGGTGAGCGCGGTGCGGAAGCCGGAGAGGTGCGAGCCGCCGTCCACGGTGTTGATGTTGTTGGCGAAGCTGAAGACGGTCTCGGAGTAGCTGTCGTTGTACTGCAGGGCAATCTCGATCTCGACGTTATCGCGCGAAGCCTCCATGACGATCGGCTTCTCATGCAGCACCTGCTTGCCGCGATTGAGGTGCTTAACGAACTCGGCGATGCCGCCCGCGTACTTGAATTCAGCGCGCCTTGCTTCGCCGGTCTTGGGATCGGCGGTGCGCTCGTCGGTGAGCGTGATCTCCAGGCCCTTGTTCAGGAAGGCCATCTCGCGCAGCCGCTGGGCGAGCGTGTCGTAGTTGAATTCGGTGGCCGTGAAGATGCTCTTGTCGGGCAAAAAGTGGACCTTGGTGCCGCGCCTCTTGCTGGTTCCCGCCTGGCGCAGTTCGCTGGTGGGAAGGCCGCAACTGAAGTCCATCTCCCAGGTGAGGCCGTCGCGCCAGATCTCGACATTGAACTCCTGCGAGAGCGCGTTGACGCAGCTCACGCCCACCCCGTGCAGGCCGCCGGAGACCTTGTAGGTGGAGGCGTCGAACTTGCCGCCGGCGTGCAGCTTGGTCAGAACCACCTGTACGGCGGGCATCATCTGGCCGTTGGGCAGCGCCATCATGTCCACCGGAATGCCGCGGCCGTCGTCGATCACCGTGATCGAATTGTCCACGTGGATGACGACGTCGATCTTCTTGCAGTAGCCGGCCAGGGCCTCGTCCACGGAGTTGTCCACCACCTCGTAGACCAGATGGTGCAGTCCCATCTCGCCGGTCGAGCCGATGTACATGGCCGGGCGGAGGCGCACTGCCTCCAGGCCTTCCAGAACCTTGATGTTTTCGCCGGTGTAGCTGCCGTTTCCATTGCCATTGCCATCGCCGTTGCCGCCGGAAGGGGGGATGCCGCCAGGTACATCAGTCGCCATAGGATTCCATTCGCAGGATATTCGCTTGTAAGCCCCTGGGCTGAACGCAGATTCCGGAGTACTATTCGGGACGTGAATGCAGGCTCCAACCGCTTGAATGACGGGGGCTTTACGCGAATTTGCCTGGCTCTATTTTAGCATGCGGGCAGGGCGCCGGTGAGTGATGCGAACCGGCAATGGACGGCTCCCCGGAGATACTCCTTAGCCGCTCTTACAGCGGCACTGACGAGAGAACGAGGCGCGAATGCGCCGGGGTCAATTCCAGATTGCGGTTCGCCCGGATGAGCGACCTGGCAGAGCGCGCGGCAACATGCCCAGAACTATGCAGTTGGCAACGCGGAAGAGCTAGTGGTGCGTATTACCGCAGTAACCAAAGCCATTACTAGTTGTGTATCTATATGAAAGTCTTGGACTTAATAGAATACATGCTGTACCATCTTGGGTAGTGCGGAGACTCGCCCTCCGCTGATCCAGTTCCATGAGAGGTTACCAACGATGAAACTCGCTATCCGCATCTTCGCTCTGGCCATCGTCGTCACCGGTTCCATCGCGGCTGCCGTGCCGCCAACTGTCGCGCGCGCCATCCCCAGCCACCTGTCGGCCACCGGCCCCCTGCCGGCTCCGAAAGCCCTCCCTGCGCCGTTCTGCGTTCCAGGGTATCCCTGCCAATAGATCGCGCAGAGCGCGTAGGCCTGCTGGATCGACTGGAAAAGGCGGGAATGACGCAAAAGAGTTAGGAACCAAGGCCGCATTCTTGTTGAGCGGCGCGAGATTTGGCGCTATTCTAATAAGGTCCAGAGTGGCGTGAGGGTCTCCATGTCTTCGCAGCTTGCAATGTCCCTGATGAGCATACTGGAGTTCGTTCTCTGGGCTGTGCTCGGCTTTCTGTTCTGGAAGAAGAAGCTGCATCTCCGCTTTCCGGCTCTTGGAGCCTACTTGGCCTTGCGCGTGGCGTTGACGCCGGTGCTGTTGGTGTTTCTTCTCAATGGGAGGCTGGTTGGTTCCACGCAGTCCAGCATCGTTCTCTACTTTTTCCTGTATTGGGCCGTTTATATAGCCAGCGCCGTGCTCCTGTGCTTTGTTTGCATGGATGTCTTTCGCTCCGCGCTTTCGGACCTTCCAGGGTTGATGAGGCTGGGGCTCGTAGTCTTTCGCTGGGTGGTTCTCGCCTCGCTGATCGTCAGCTTCTCTACCATTTACCTGGCGCATTGGGACATCCGCATGATTCCCGAAATAGCTTACAGATTGATGCGCTCGGTGAGCATCCTCGAGTTCTGCCTGCTGGCGTTTCTCTGTATGAGCATGAGCGCGCTGCGCCTCTCGGTCCGCGACCTGGCCTTCGGGATCGCTCTTGGTTTCGGCTTGATCTCCGCTGGCGACTTTCTCCTCGCGGCTACATATCGCACCTCATTGACCGATCCCATGCAATTCCTCAATGAGTCGATGCTTCTGGCCGTGCTGGGCCTCTGGGTCACCCTTGTCGCCCTGCCCGAGCCGGCCCGCAAGCCCATGCTGCTGGCGGTTAACTCCACTGTTTACCGCTGGAACGAGATCGCTACTGCGCTGGGCCACACCGGAACGCAGGTTGCTCTGCGCCAGTCTGCCAACAGCTCTTTGCTCACCGATGTGGAGCGCGTGGCAGACAGGGTGCTCGGCAAGAGCCTGAAGGGCCGCAAGTCTGAAACGTAACCGCGGGAACCGCATGAATCGAATGCAGAAAAGGGCCGGCCTCCATCGGGGATCCGGCCCTTTCAACTGATTCGAGCACCTTGCTCCAGGCGGGTTGCTCGCCAAAAGCGGCCTCAATCGCGGCCCGCACACAACGAAAGTCCGCGCCGCCGCCGCCCTTCCAGTTGAAACTGTGTCTTCTTACTCGGTGGCGACCGGCTCGATCGAAGCGAAGCGCCCGCGGTTGCCGTGATCGGAGAACTTCACCCAGCCGGTGACCTTGGCGAAAAGCGTGTCGTCGGAGCCGATGCCTACGTTGACGCCGGGCTTGATGCGGGTGCCGCGCTGGCGCATGATGATCGAGCCGCCGGTGACCAGTTCCCCCGCAAAGGCCTTCACCCCCAGCCGCTGCGCATTGGAATCGCGTCCGTTTGTGGAACTGCCTCCACCCTTTTTGTGTGCCATTGCCTTGATCCCCTTCGGTGAAAGTCGCGCTGCCTGCTAGGCGGCGGTATAGGTGACGCCTTCGGCCTGGATGGCCCGGATGCGCACCTCGGTAAAGTTCTGCCGGTGTCCTTGCAGCTTCTTGTACTGCTTCTTCCGCTTCAGGTGGAAGACCAGAATCTTGTCGCCGCGTCCCTCGCCGAGCACCTCGGCAATCACCTTGGCCGTGGCCGGCTTGACCATCGATCCGGGCTCGCCGCTGACCATCAGCACGTCGTTGAACTCGACGGTCTTGTCGGCGCCATCCTCGGCAACTACGCTCTCGACCTTGATCACGTCGCCCAGGCCGACCCGGTACTGCTTGCCACCGGTGCGAATCACTGCGTACATAGCAAACCCTCCGGCGCTCCGGTCTCAACACGAGGCGCATTCAAAATCGGATACCCCAAAGATCGGGATAGTGTGCTGCATCGGGGCGCATGCAGAGAGTCCTGCATCGGGAGGCGGCCGCACACACGCTTCAATCTCCAAGCGGTTAGGCCGGCATAGCCCCGAGCACCCTCCAAGCGGGTGCGTCGCCAAACTCTACAATTCTATCGGAGAACCGCGCTTCCGGTCAATTCTCGCAGCTTCCCGGAGCGCGGGCCGGTCTCTGGCCTGCCCGCCAAGCGGCGCGCCATGGCGGCGCGCAAACTGGATAGGGGCTGCTCCCCAATGAAAGGGAGCAGCCCTATGGGCGGCGAGATGCCGGTTACTTGCCGATCACCAATATCTGGAAGGAATGCGGGATCATGGGCGCGCGAGGGCCGCGCATCCGGGGCGGGGCGGCCGGCGTAGGACTGCCGGCAGGCGGAGCCACCGGGGCAGGAGGGGCAGTTGCGGGAGCAGGGGCGGCCGGAGTCGGCCCAAACTCGGCAGTGATGGTGAAAATCTGGTTGGTCTTGGTGTCCAGGGTGAGCGTCTTGGCCCGCGCCGGCGTCGGAACCGTCTGCTCAACAGAGAAGCTGGTTGGCGAGTTTTCCTTGATAATCGTGAGCGTTCCGTCGCCCTGCGAGCTGAAGGCCTCCATCGTCGCCGGGTTGAAGACGGCGCCGTCGGACCCGTTGCCGATGGGCAGATCGGTGATGATATGCCCGTCGGCGGCCGAGAGGATAATCATGTTCTGCTTGTCGCGGCAGGCGGCGAAGAGGATATTGTTCTGAGCGTCCAGCGCCAGGCCGGCGCATCCTCCGCCCTTGCTGGAAAGATCGTACTTGCCCACCATCTTCATCGTGCTGGCTTCGATGACCGCGATGGCGGCCTTGTCCTCGATGTCCACATATATCTTGCCGTGGCCGTCGGCGGCGGCTTGCTCAGGCGCCCCGCCTATGTCGATGGTGCCCAGAATCGAGCCATCCTTGTCGTCGAGGACCGTGATATTCGGCGTCGCGTGGCTGAGGATATAGAAGTGGTGATTAAAGGTGTCGTTGAGATAACCATCAGGATTGCCCTCGACGTCGATCTTCTTCAGGATCGCGAAGGTCTTGGCGTCGAACATCGTCACCTGCTTTGAGGTCGCGAATCCGTGCCCGGTCAAGGTGTCGACCGCGCCGCCGTGCGCGCTTACGCCTGGGATGTCTCCCACCTGGGCCAGTGTATCGAGGTTGAAGACGCCGATGTGCCCGGCAGGGCCAGAGCGGGCGACATAGAGGTTGCGGCCGTCGGGGTCGGCGGTGACGTAATCGAATCCGCCCTCGCCTCCGACCAACTGAATCTTGAGGACGCTGTAGGGGCCGTTGTCCTGAGCGTGGGCCGGGCCCGCAAAGGAAAGCAGGACGGCGAAGGTTGCAACGACGAGTGGCTTCAATGACATGGCGTTTTCTCCGGGGGGCCTTCCAGGGCCATCAGGCGGCTGGGATTGCTTGAGTGGCGGGCCGATCTGGGCTTTGTCCCGAAAGCAAGCATACACGCCCGACCGTGAAAATCGATTGAATTCAAGCGCGCCTATGCCGCTCGACTCGGCTTCCTGCAATGCCAGCGTTCTCAGGATTGCGGGCGCGCATAGACTGTCAGCAAGGGAACAATCCACCGCGCCGTGCCGTACATACCCTCGTACCCGACTGGATCATTGCCTTGAACGAATTGCCCGTTCCTCGCACCGAAGCGCTCGCGCGCCGGTTTCTCGGCCTCCAGCCATTGCTCGAAGGCATCGATACTCGTTTGACGCAGGTCTTCGTTCCATGGGCCATCCGGCATCCCCGGCACTTCCCGGCGCTTGTCCGCTTGGCGCGGGCGCACCAGCGCGCCAGGCGCATTCGAGCCGAGGCGCGTGAAGCCGGTGTGCAGGTGCCGCCATTTCTCGTTCTCAGCGTTACCTCGAAGTGCAATCTGCGCTGCGCCGGCTGCTATGCCGGGGCAGTAGGGATCACTGGGGGCTCGCCAGCCGCGCGGGCGCCGCTGGGCCTGGGCGACTGGCGCCGGGTCACAGAGGAATCCGCCGCGCTGGGCGTGGTGGCTTTCGTGATTGCCGGCGGCGAACCATTTCTGCTGCCGGGCGTCGCGAGCCTCTTCCGGGAGTTTCCAGATCGGCTTTTTCTTGTCTTCACCAACGGTACGGCCATCGAAGACCGCGACATTCAGGTTCTGAGAAACTGCCGCAACACAGTGGTTGTGGTAAGCCTGGAGGGGAATCGCGGCCTCACCGACGGACGAAGGGGAGCCGGCGTCTTCGAAAGCGCGCAGCGTTCCCTTGACCGGCTTCGCGCCGCGGGTGTCTTGACCGGCCTCTCCGTCACCATTGGGCCGGCGAATATCGATTACTGGTCGCAGGAGCGGAATATCGACGCGCTGATCGCCCGCAGCGGCCCACTGGCGTTCTTCATCGAAGAGATTCCGGCGGGCGAAGTTGAGACGGGCGTTGCGATGAGCTCGGAGCAGCGGTCACGCTTCCGCGAAACCGTCATTCGCTATCGAGACCGGGAGACCGGAGGCGCATACCTCATTCATTCGCCATACGACGAAGAGGCGCTGGGAGGTTGCGTGGCCGCCGGGCGAGGCTTTGCCCACGTCACTCCGGCGGGTGACGTAACGGCGTGTCCGTTCTCGGCTTTGGCAACGCACAACGTGAGCACCTCGACAGTGCACGAGGCCTTCGCTGGATCCTTCTTCAAGATGATTCGCGACAACGGGCCCTTGCTTGAAACGCACGGCCACCCTTGCGCGCTCTCAGCCAACGCCGGCAAGCTGGAGGCCATGGCGCAGGGTCTGGGGGCCTACCGCACCGGAGCGGGCGGCCTTGCGGAAGCGCGCGATCGGGGCGAGTTGGTAGTTCTCTAGCCGGGAGCATCGACCGCATTTCCCCGCAAGGTTGCTTACCGCCGAGTGGACGACCGGGAGCGCGTTCTGTCGAGTCGCCGGCGGTCGCGCCCGCGCCGCTATACTTCCCCCATGCGGCAAGTCAGCATCATTGCCACCGTCCTAAATGAGGCCGAGGAGATCGGCAGGCTTGTTCCCAGCCTGCTCGGCCAGATCCCTCCCCCGGCCGAGGTGGTAATTGTGGACGGCGGCTCGACGGATGGCGCCTGGGAGCGGCTTGTGGAGGAGGCCGGCCGCCATCCAGCCCTCGTGCCCATCCGCGACGAATCCTGTAATCTGAAGCTCTCGCCGGGACCGATTTCGAGAGGCCGCAATATGGCCATCGCTGCCGCCCGCTCGCCAATCATTGCTTGCGCCGACGCCGGCTGCACCTACGCGCCGGACTGGCTGGAGCGCATCACAGCGCCCATCGTTGCCGGCACGGCCGAATATGCTCTAGGCGGCGCTTGTATCGACCCCACCGATCCCACCGTATGGGATCTGGCTTCGGCCCACTTTTTTGGAGTCAGGCTCTCGCCCGCGGCGCCCTCCAAATCCTGCACCGCCCGGTCAATGGCTTTTACAAAGGAACTTTGGCGGCGCATAGGCGGCTTTCCGGAGTCGGTCTTCTACGGCGAAGACACGCTCTTCGACCTGGAAGCCCGCCGCCTGACCAAGCCCGCATTCGTCGAGCGAGCCAAGGCTCTCTACCGCCCTCGATATACGTTCCGGTCTGCCTGCCGCCAGTTGGCCAGCTACTCCATCAGCGACGGCATTCTGGGCGTGCGGCGGGCTCGCCTCTACCGCAACGCCGCCCGCTGCGTCGTCCAACTTCTGGGCCTGTTCTGGCCGCTGTGGGTTGTGGCTACTGCGGGCAGTTCGCGGTCCGTGGAGTGGTGGTCCTTGCTACCGCCTGTAGCCGTCCTCGCACTGGAGGCGTGGTTCGCTTTCCATCCGGACTGGCGCCTGCTCGCCCGCTACGGCCCGCGCGCGCTCGCCGCCCGCTTCCTCTTTTCGATTCTGGTCCCCTGGATCGTCGCTGTGAACCGCATCCGCGGCAGCCTGACAGGCAGGTTTCAAGCGAACCGGCAAAATGCATGAGGGGTTAGGGGCTAAAGGTCAGACCCTGTACAGAAACTCCTATTTCGGCAGGAGCGGGCTCCATGGACTGCTAGAACCTTTCTCCCATTCCTGTAAAGTGGTTCTCGCAGATCCCACCCTAGCCGCAAGAACAAAGACGCGGCGAGGGTGGGGCACCAAGCGGGCTTCAGGGACTACTGAAGAAGCCTTCTCAGCGGGCGGGTTGGGCCGCGCCTTTGGGGCTTTGAATTGGATGCCTCGCTGGCAAATTGCCTTCTCGAACGCCTTCAACCGCAGCGTGGCTGCGCTTCGATCTGCGAGCATTTCGACTCGGGTGATAATGTCGTGTAGGTGTGCGGTTGAAAAGTGCCTGCGCGTGAGTTGAACGAGGAGGATTGGCCGCGGGTAATGGAGACCAGCCTGACGGGAATGCCGCGTGCCTGCCAGATCTTCGGCTGCCAATATCCCTGAGAGACCGGGGGTGGTAACCGATCGAGGAGAGAATCTTGAAGGACGCTTTTGAAGTCAGGAATCCCGATTTGAATCTGAGCCCACTGACCGGGATGACCAGGAAACACTACATCGAGTGCGCCAAGTATGTGCTCCAACGTGCATTCCGGCACGTGAAGTCGTTTGACTCGCCAATCGTGTTCCCGCAGGTGCCGGGCAAGTCGTATCCGCAGCAGAATGCGCCGGAATGGCGCCATCGCTCCAACGAATTCGAAGCGCTGGAGAGGACCTTCAATCTGGCTGCCCCGCTGATCCACGTCGATCCCGAGTTCGGTATCGGCGGCATCAAGCTGCGCGATTACTACGCCCATCATTTCTACAATGCGATGACGCCAGGGCATGTGAACAGCTTGCCCATGCCCGAGGATCTGCCGGACGCTACCTATCAGTTCACCTGCGAGTTCGGCGGCTTGGCGAAGACGCTGTTGCTGATGCCCGATGTTTTGTGGCCGTACCTGACAGAAGAGCAGCGCGATGAGATGGCCGTCACAATTTCAAAGTGGGCCCATCACCGCACGACGCAGAATAATTGGCGAATGTTCAACATCTGCGCCCTCTCGCTTCTTAAGAAATATGGATACGACATCGACGGCGATCTGCTGAAAAGCCACTTGCAGTGGGTCGCATCGTATCACGCGGGCAACGGCTGGTATCTGGAGCAGAGTTACAACTACTACACCATCAGCCTCTTCGTCGTTTACGGTACGATCTGGAGCCGCGCCTTCGGCCGCGAGCACTATCCGGAGATCGCGGGCGTGCTCGAAAGGAGTTTCAAGGAACTGTTCAAGACGTATACCAGCTTCTTCGGCCGGAATGGCTTTATCAACATGTGGGCCAGAAGCATCTGCTACCGCCTTTGGATCTCCGGCGGCTTTCCGGCGTCGTTCATGCTCGATTCGGAACCGCCGATCGATCCCGGTTGGGCCAGAAGGCTGTGTTCCGGATCGATTCTACAGTTCACGGGGCGCGAAGACTTTTACGAGAACGACATTCCCAGCCTGGGCTTCTACCCCCACCGGGAATTCGCGATTCAAAACTACAGTTGCTCGGCCAGCCCATTCATCATGTTCCTGCCGTTCATCAGCCTGGCGCTGCCGGAAGATTCTCCGTTCTGGACGGCGAAAGAGAACGACGGAATGTGGGAAGGCTTGGGGAAGCGCTCGAAACGGACCGTACTTGAACGGCCGGGCATCGTTCTGGTCAACCACGGCAGCAGCGGCGCTTCCGAGATTGTCTCCGGCAAGGTGTACGACGACGATCGCAATTACTCCAAGCTGGTGTTCAACACCCATTTCCCATGGGAAGACCACAACCCGAACGGCGGCACATCGCAGGAGTACAGTTTCCGGAGCCTGGATCCGCGCGATCTGAGCGGTGCGGACATCAATTTCTATCTTACGGGACGCGCAGTCGATAACACCGCATCGAAGAGCGCCGCCTATGTAACCTCGCAAAGCATTCTCTTCAACGGCGCGCGCGGCGGTGTGCTCTACCGCCAATTGCTTATGCGGAAACCGCCGAACAACGGAGTCGGATACATCGTCGACCTCGCGGAGATTACGATTCCCGGAGGCGTTATCCGCGTCAACCGCTGCCGTCTGGCCTTCGAGCATGAGCTCACGCTCGGCCATTTCGGCCTGCCGCACTTCGGTGGAAAGAAGGCCGCGTTGCACACCTTCAGGGACGAGACGAAGCGGGGGATCGCGGCCTCGATTCCGGGCAGATCGGTGGCGATGATAGCTTACAACGGCTGGGACACGATTAAGAGCCAGGTTCACCGCGGCTTCAATGCGGAGGCGGAGGAGAGCACTGTGCTGTTCGTCCATCGCAAGCGCGCCGCCAAGAACCCGGCGATGGAATTGATGATTACGGCGATGCTGCACAAGACCGATGGCACTCCATGGACGGCGGAAGAACTGGATCCGGTGAAAGCTATCAGGATCATAGAAGTGACTCCTACTGGTTCCGTCCTCGGAGCGGAGATCGCGCTGGCAGATAACACGACTTACCAGGTTGACTTCAAGAATATCGACGGACTTAAGAACTGCTGATCCGGTAAGGGGAAGTCGAGGGAACCACCGATTAAGTCGATGTTTTGAAAGGGCACGACTTTAGTCGCGCTACAAACGCAATTGAATGAATGCCGGGCTTTAGCCCCCGAGGGAAATCCTTGCTGGACATGGAATGTGTTCAGAGCTTCTTGAGGAAGTTGCCCCTTGGAATGCCCCAAACCGCGAAAGCAGGAGAAGTGAGACCTATGCAATATGAGAAGGTTGGCCGGCGTAAGTTTCTAAAGACCGTTGGTACGGCGGGTATGCCATCGACCTTGCCGGCGGGAGCCTTCGGGTTGCATGCGGGTGGCGGGCAGATAACTCACGAGGCCGCCAAGCCGGCGGCCGTACCGCCGCGGATTAAGATGGAGATGTGCAAACCCACTACAAGCTGGGCGACATTCTGGCCAACGCTATTACGCACGGCATCGGAGCCGTCTTCGCCGTGGCGGGCGCCGCGTATCTTGTCGCTGTGTCTATGCGGGGATCGGCCCGTCTGGTGGTCAGTTGCTCCGTCTTCGGCGGCACGCTGGTGCTGGTCTACATCTGCTCCACGCTCTACCACTCGCTGGTGCGCACGCGCGCGCGGCATGTGTTTCACGTGCTGGACCACTCCGCCATTTACCTGCTGATCGCCGGCACCTACACGCCGTTCGCGCTGATCTCGCTGCGCGGCCGCCTGGGGTGGTTTATCTTTGCCGTCGAATGGTCTCTGGCAGTCGCCGGGGTCATTTTCAAGAGCTTCGCCGTGGACCGGTTCGAGGTGGCGTCGGCGCTGGTCTACCTTTTCCAGGGCTGGTTCGTGGTGGTTGCGGCCAGTCCGCTGATACGCGCCATCGGCTGGCACGGGCTTTTCTGGCTGGGCGCGGGCGGTCTGGCCTACACGCTGGGCATCGTCTTCTTCGCCCTTGACCGGCTGCGCTACTTCCATGCCGCGTGGCATCTGTTTGTGCTGGCCGGCAGCGTGGCCCACTACTTCGCCATTCTCTTCTACGTGGTTCCGGCGCGATGATGAAGCGCAGAAGTGCGAAAAGATGCAGGGGGAAGAGGCCGCCTGCGGCGTGACTGGCACAAGCTATCGGTCATCTTGGCACGGGTCAGTAGTTGACGAATTCCACCATGGGGACGATGGGGATGATGCCGCGCTCGCAACCCATATCGAGCAGCGCTCGAATGGCCTGGCGGCCGTCGGGGCCGTAGTCGAGGGTGCGTTCGTTCACGTACATGCTGACGAAGCGGTTGGCCAGGCGCGAGTCCAGGTCGCGCGCAAACTGCATGGCGTATTCGAGTGCCTCTTCGCGGTGGTCGAGGGCGTGCTGGATGCTGTCGTGGACGGCCTTGGTGACGATGCGGAGGGTTTTCGGGCCGAGCGAGCGGCGGATGGCGTTGCCGCCCAGGGGCAGCACCAGGCCGGTGGTCTCGCGCCACCAAACGCCGAGATCGAGAACCTTGAAGAGCCCGGAGGAGGAGTACGTAAGCTGGCCCTCGTGAATGATGAGGCCGGCATCGAAGTTGCCTGCCAGAATCTCGGGGATGATGCGATCGAAGGGGACGGTGACGGTCTCGATGGCCGGATTGAAGATCTTGAGCGCCAGATAAGCGGTGGTGAGGACGCCGGGTACGGCGATCTTGAAGCCGGCCAAATCCCCTGGGGCATGGGGACGGAGGGAGACGACCATGGGGCCGTAGCCTTCGCCAACGCTGCCGCCGCAGCCCATCAACGCATAGTTGTTTTGCAGGTAGGGATAGGCGTGGAAACTGATGGCGGTGACATCGTAGAAGGCCTCGTCGCGGGCGCGCCGGTTGAGGGTCTCGATGTCGCAAAGGGTGTGATTGAAGCGATAACCGGGGACGCGCACCTTGTTCGTGGCCAGGCCATAGAACATGAAAGCGTCGTCGGAGTCGGGACTATGCGCGATGGAGATCTCGCGCATTGAGGCAGGGCTGGCCGGTTGAGGT
Organism: uncultured Acidobacteriaceae bacterium; assembly: GCA_963799145.1. Lineage (GTDB taxonomy): Bacteria > Acidobacteriota > Terriglobia > Terriglobales > Acidobacteriaceae > Telmatobacter. The sequence goes on from CAWCWQ010000125.1 coordinate 50,849, forward strand.
TTCTGGTAGCTCACGGGAAAAATCCTTTCAAAGCAAAGACCGCAGCAGTTCCTGGATGCGGCTAAGGGCGCTAAGGCGCGAGTATTCGCGGCTGGCGGCGGAGGTCGACCGGAATGAGAGTTCCTTGCTCACACAGATTCCCTCATGGCTCCTGATCGGCGTCTTCGGCCAGATCGAAGGCTGCATTCTGGGTCTCGGAAGAGCTCAAACCGGAGCCTGGATCGAGCCCCGCGCCATTGCCTACCCCATTGCCCGCGACCGATCTGCGGCGAAGACTCGCGCGCTGGAGAAGAATGTGACGCGCCACGCCCGCGGCTGCCAACAGCAGGGCCCCAAGCGAGACGAGAAATACAATCATCAACCAGCGCATCGCAGCAAACTAGGGCAAGCATACCAGACAATCCACGAACTGGCCGGGGGCTTATGGCTGGCGAAGGCTGGCTAGCAGCCAGTCGAGGTAGGGCTGGGTGCAGGCTTCGACCCCGAGAACCAGAAACTCCGGGGTCTGGTAGCTGTGAAGTTGGCGCAGGCGGGCTTCGAGGGCGGCAATTCGATCGGCGCCTGTCTTGATCAGCAGCAGGGTTTCCGTGGCGGACTCGACTTGGTCCTGCCACCGGTAGATGGACTGAACATCGGGGATCAAAGTGGCGCAGGCGGCGAGCCGCTCGTTCAACCAAGGCGCGGCCCAGGCGGCTAGCCTCCTCGGAGCTGGCTGTCGTGGTTAGAACGATGCGGGCTGGCTGGGCGGGGTCGGCCATGGCTGATTCCATGGTCAGTGTACACGCATTCCAAGACTGCGTTGGGGCCGATGCCGAAGGCGCCTCTTGGCCTTGCGGCTCAATCGCCTCGGGAGCTGTTAGACCGATAACTGGCAAACTCATCCATCGCCACCGCATTTGCTATCGGCCTCGATGCGGGAGTAACTGTTGGGCCGGGAATGAACCTTTCGTCATTATTCGATAAGAAGGCGACAGTATTGTGTCTACGAGGAAGCAAGCGGGAAGGTAATGAGAATGCGTGCGCCGCAACTCTCGCGATTGCCTGCCGTGACGGTTCCGCCGTGCGCGCGCGCGACGGCATCGACGAAGGCAAGGCCAAGCCCGCGGCCATTCGACTCTCGTCCCTTCACCCTGCGCTCGAACAGATGAGGCAATACCTCCGAATCGAAGCCCTTCCGGACAACAGGACGCCGGACGCCGGATAGGAGCCATCCAGGCCATTCGTAAAACTATAGAGGGTCGTAAAACCGGTGCCGCTGGTGCTGATGGAGAAAACATCGCCAAAGTTTTTTGCCCCGCCGTCATCCGCCGTGCCATAAAGCGTATGGCCGGATAGAACCAGTCCCGCTTCTGGGTTCACTCCGTCAATCCCGTTGGTAAAATTGAAAAGATTCGTGAAACCTCCGCCGTCCGTGTTGATGGCAAACATTTCGCCATAACCCTTGGTGCCGCCCATATAGGTCGTGCCGTAAAGGGTATTGCCGGATAAAATCAGATTGCCCATGGGAAAATACCCGTTGTAATTGGCGAAACTGAAGAGATTGGTGAAACCCGTGCCATCGGTATTAATGGAAAATACCGATCCGTCGAAATGGATGCCGCCACCGTAGGTGGTGCCATAGAGTTTGTTGCCGGACAAAACCATGCCGCCATTCGGGTTCCCGCCGTCTCTGCCGCTGAAATAATAGAAATTGGTGAAGCCCGTGCCGTCCGTGCGGATGGCGAACAGGGTGCCATAACTGTGCGTGCCCCCGCCATAACGTGCTGCCATAGAGAACGTTGCTGGACAAAACCAGATCGGCTTGCGGTGACGAACCGTCATTGCCGCTGAAATTGTATAGGTTGGTGAATACCGTGCCGTCCGTGCTGACGGCAAACACCGTGCCATCACCGTGGTGTTTCCGCCTTCATAGGTCGTGCCATAAAGGTTGGTGCCGGATAAAATCAAGCCGCCTTTGGGAAACGCTCCATCGTTGTAATTGAAACTGAAAATGTTGGTGAAGCCGGTGCCATTGGTGTTGACGGCAAAGACCGTGCCATAACTGTTTCCATGGCCATTAAAGGTCTCGCCGTAGAGCCTGCCGTTCGGTCCCTGCACCAGATGCAATATGGGTCTCGCGCCGACGGTATCTTCGCTGAAATAAAAGATGTCGGAAAAACTTTGCGCCCGGCCATAACCGGCCGTGACCAGCAAAAGAATAAGGATGCGAATCAATTTCATAACGTTTCCTGGATGGGAAATCTCCTTGATAATTTGTGCCAGGTGAATCCGGCGCAAACTGCATGCGACTATAATTCAGTTCCAAATTTTTGCAAGCCCTATGCCTTCAGATTTTAATGCAGCGGTTTAAACCCGAATGAACGCGGATTCCAAACCGCGACAACTTCTGTTTCAATCGTAAACCGGCAATCGGCAATCGTAAATCCTCACGCCCCGCTGGCCAATCTCGCCATGCTGTTTCATAAACACGATTTCCGCGATGGGAGCCATTTCGGTTAAAATTGGCAGATGAGGACGGTCAAAGTCACCATTCAAAAACAAAAGGGCCGGAACGGTTTCCCGTTCCGGCTTGTTCCAAGTCCTGGCTTTCGACTCTCGTCCCTCGTCCCTCGACGATGGTGTTAGTCCACGATGCTGGAGCCGGGCATGGACCAGTCGCTTTGACCGGTGCTGCCGCCCAGCGCCCGGGCCCGCACCTGTACCACCGTGCCGGTCGTCAGACCGGTCAGGGTGATGGTGCGCGCCTGCGTCGAGAACTTGACCGTCGTCCACGCGCCCGTGCCGATGCAGGTCTGCACCTCGTAACCAACCGCGTTGGCTATCGGGGTCAGATGCACGTCCAGTTGCGTGGGGATGTCATTGTCTATGCCCGTGATGGACGGCGTGTCCAGTTGTGACTGGCCACGATTGGTGCTCGCGGCCTGGTAGCCGGAGGTGAGAAACATCGGCAGGTCATAACGGGCCGTCGTCTGGACATAGAACGCAGCGCATCCAACCCATCAATGCGCGAACTGCAGGGCGGCATTTCTGCGCGACCGTGAGCACGGTCCCGCCATCCTGGGCAGCCGCGATGGCCGCATCCAGGGAAGCTTTGCGGGTGGTCATGTCCACGGGCACGGTCGGGTCGGGCGGCACCGGCGGCACGAGCGGCATCGGCGGTTTGGGAAACGCCGCGTTGCCCGTCATGCACGAGATGATCCACCCGATAAAGGCGGACGCCATTGCACCGGCAGCAGTTTTATAGGCCAGGCTGACTCGCTTACTACTTTTTTGTTATTCATAATTTTTAACTGTTTATGTTTTATAGAAATGGGGGCCATCTGGAGGAAGCCAACCCGGCTTCGCGCTGGACCCCGTTAAACAACGCCGACACCCACTGCATTCCATGTGCCAATGATAAGCTTAAGTATTTCTTACGCCACTGCTTAAACAGATATAGTTATTGTAAATACCATGTTAAAAGCAAGTTGGCGCGGGACAGGAGGTTACGTCACCGGGAGGTTTCCGGACCCGGTTTTCGACGGCTTTTTTATCTCCGAAAATTGCCTCCAAAAGATAATGTCAGTGTCTAAAAAGATAAAGTCGCCGGACGAAAAGACCTTTGGGATCGGTGACTTTATCTTTTCGACCACGAAAAGACCTTTTCCCGCGACGACAAGATAAAGTCGGGCAATGAAAAGACCTTTTCTTGCGCTGACATTACCTTTACGAGCGGCGACATTATCTTTTCGTTCCACGACCAGACCTTTGCGTCCCTCGACATTATCTTTTGGTTCTTCGACAAGATAATGTTGTGTGCTGACATTATCTTTACGACCGCCAAAAGACCTTTTCATGCGATGACAAGATAAAGTCGTCGAACGAAAAGACCTTAAGACCGTTCGACATTATCTTTTCATGCGGTGATTTCCCCCGGCATTTGGACAGCCAACAGGAAAAAATGGGACACGGCTCCAAGCTTACTGTCTTCGCCCGCTGCGGACCCGGTAAAGCCGCTCCGTGAAACCGCCATCTTCCACAAAGGCCTTTTCCTGGGCGGCGAGCTGGCGGTCGAGGAGGCTGCACGCTACCGCGATAAGTGCCAGCACCCCATTGGCCGAGATTTCCGCAAACGTGGACTTGGTGGACACCATGGACTGGATGGACTTTTGCCCCGACTTGCCCTGTCCACGCGGTCCATTCTGTCCATGCTGTCCATCATGCACAACCCGCGCCCACTCTGCTACGGCGTCAGCCGTGGCGGGCCGCCGCACTATGAGTTCCGCCCGGCGCGTGTCCTCGCGCGCCCAAAGCGCCAGCCCGCGTTGCCGGAGGAAATCCTCATAGTCCAGCCGCAGCTCTTCAAGGCTGGCGCGCGCTACGTTCGTGAGCTTGAGTTCGGTTTTCCTGGACGTGCCACTGGCCTGGCTGCCCTTGTCATTTTCGATTTACGATTGCCGATTTACGATTTGTTCCCCTTCAGCCTTCAGCATTTGGCCTTCAGCCTTCCCTTCCCGCGCCACCTGAAAACTCTTCAGCTTCCGGTAACCACCATGCAGCGGGATCAATTTTTCCGGCTCATTCATTTGTCTGCTCGTCCACGGATGTCCATGCTCGTCATCTTGCGGTTTCTGGTTTCCCATCTCCGATTTCAGCCTTTCCCACGGTTCTTTTTTCGCGCCGGGCAAAGAGGCCGTCCCAATCCTTTCCGGGCATCATTTGCTTGTAGATTTCCAGTTCGTTGACGCGTGGTTCGGGCTGGCCCGGAGAAATATCCCGGCCGCACGGCCCGGGGATGTGGTCCAGAAAGAAATACTGCGAACCCGGCCCGTGGCCTTGTTGCTCCTCGTGCTTCTGAATCCAGTTGGCCAGTTTGTGCCAGGTCATCTGCTTGAGTGCCGGCCCCTGGGGCGTCGGCAGCGGGATTTTCCGCTCCCATCTGCGTGAAGGTCGATCACCCATTGCGTCGGCATCCAATGGCGGACGCGGGGGACGGTGAAGGCTTCGCCGTAATGCAGGTTGAAGGTCAACGGCGGCAGTTCACGGTCGAGCGAGTTTATTTCGTTGAGGGTGAGACAGGTGGTGATGATGAACTCCTCATCGTTCACCTTGAACGGGAAAGCCAGGATGGAATCGTCATACGTCACGATGAAGGCATAACCCGGCCCGGCGGGCAACGCAACGTAGGGCGTACCGAAACAGGTGAGCAGCAGTTGCGACAAATCTTCGCCCACATTGTTCGGCACGCGCGCGGAGAACCGCTGCAGCACGTGGTCGGCAAACACCAGCCGCCGGCCGGACAGCCGGATTTCGGGGAAAAAATCCGCGCCGGCATAAAACCGGAAGCGGTGCAGCGGGCCTTGCCGGGCAGGCTCGGTGATTTGCTGGACAATGGCCACCCTGGCGACCAGGTTGGATCCGGGAGCGAGTAAGGCCGCAAGTGGCGGTGCGCGCGGCGTTGATGGCGTTGCAGAACATGAGCGCGGCGGTTCGGATGAGGATTTGGAAACCGTCCCCGCGCTTGTCCGTGCGGGCGATGTGGCCGGGCAGCGCGTTGTAAAATTCCAGGTTCAACGCCCGCAACAGCAGGGGCAACTGCTCCGTGTGGGGATAGAGCCGGGTGTTTCCATCCCGTTGTTCGAGCACCTCGAACTCCGGTCGATAAACGGATGGAACGGCTGGTGTTTGAGCGGCGGCGACGGCTGATGTGGGCGCGGTCCAGCTTGCATTTGCGGGAAAGTTAACCGACTCCCAGTTCTTAGGGAACCGTACAAAATTGGCAAATGTTTTACAAAAAAAGCCCGACCGGGAGCGGTTGACACGGATTACAACGAGGCACCACAATTTGAACAACCAAGACACAAACGCGAAGGATTGAAACCGGGATTCTAACCACGAATAAACACAAATTCTCACGAAGCCAAACGATGC
>CAWCWQ010000126.1:0-42250 GCA_963799145.1 uncultured Acidobacteriaceae bacterium
TATGTCGCGTACCTTCAACCAGTACCGTATTGCTCGTCGAAGAGGCGCGCGGCGTCGGCGTAGAGCCCCTGGCGGTAGCTGAGCCAGCCGGCCCGCCAGTGCGCAGCCGAAGCATTGGTATTGTCTGGGAAGTGTGTGGCAAGATAGCTGTAATCCCCCACCGCGGCAGGATAGTCGCGGCGCAGCATGAACATATTCCCCCCCGAGAAGAGTGCCTCGGCCAGCCAAGGGCTATGGGGAAAGCTGGACTCCATTCGAGTGACAATCTGCTTCTGATAATCCGTGTCGTTCCGGTTCCGGGCCAGTTCGGCCAATAGATACAGCCGGCGCGCGCCATTCTCGTCCTTCGAGTCTGCCAGCGCCTCCACCTGGGCGGTGCTCAGCCGCTTCAGCTTCAAGTCGCAGGCAGCCTCGGCCACGGCAAAGCCGTTCCGGGCCTGAGCGTCTAGCCCCGGCGAGCGGGCCAGCGCTCGATATTGCTCGGCGGCCTCCTCGTAGCGGCCGGCGTTGTAGTAGGCGTCGCCCAGGCTGCGCAGCTCGGCCGCGGTCAGGCTCGACTCGGCGCCCATCGCCGTCAGCTTTGCGCGGGCGGTCTGCGCCTCGCTGGCCAGGGGATGCCCGAGCAGCAGCCGCTTGAAGATGCTCTCGGCATCCTGGGTCTTCCCCAGCGAGAAGGCCACCTGACCCTGCGCAAGCTGGAATCCCGGTCGGCTGGCGGCGGCTGTGCCTGCGGCCTGCGTCAGCACCTGTTGAGCGGCTGTGGCGTTGCCCACCGCAAGCAGCACGTCGGCCTCGAGTTCGGGAGCGCGGTCGATGAAGATGCTGTCGGGATACCGGCCTGTAAATCCGCGCAGCAAGGCCTCGGCGGCGGAGTCGTTTCCCGCTTCATGGTTGGCTTCGGCGCCCAGGAAGTCCGCGTAGTCGGCCAGCTCCTCGCCCGCCTGCCGAGCCTGGCGCAGATTCGCCTCAGCCTCCGCGTAGCGCTTGTCCAAGAGATAGGCGTGGCCCAGCGCCAGATAGGCGGCAGCGGCTGCTTCGCCATTGTGCTGATGCGCATACTTGGTTACGCCTTCGTATGCGGCGGGCGTGCGCAGCGTGGCCAATTGCTGGGCCATGGGGCGCAACTCTGTCGAAGCCACAAATGCCAGCTTGATGCGCGCCGTTCGAGCGCGCCGCACCGCCTTGCCCGGCCGGCTGGGCTTCTTCTTGCCCTTGGCCGCCGGCTTGGCCGGTGTCTTGGCCTTCTTTGCGTTTGCCGCCGCCGTACCCTTTGCCGGCCCGGACGAGTTCGAGGAATTGGATGAACTGCCGGAGCTTTGAGCGCCCAGGGGCGCTGCCGCCATCAGCAAGGCAAGCAAACCGGCCAACCCACGCCTAAGCCGCAAACGGAAAGCCGGGGAACAAAAAAGCGTCATGCCTTCACTCTAAGCTGCTTTTGCCTAGGCGGCGCATCCGGGAACCAGTGACGTTACCGCCGGAGTTGCTCGCACGCGGATCGGCCGCGCGGATAGCCCAAGCCTGGCCAGTAACAAATGAGGGTGGCCCAGGTCTGGATTTTCAGACCTGGGAAAGTTCAACGCTCGATGATCCTGGTTTTGCGAGATGGCCTACCTGCGCCCAAAGCCCCTCGGCTTCACCGGCGGCGCAACGGGCAGATTGGTCTTGCCCGCGGGATAGACGGCGAGGAAGCGGTCCTGGCCTTCGCCCGAGCTGGCCGTCTCCACGCCCTCGATTCCCCTGAACGCCATATGCATCTGGCGGCGTTCGCGGCTGTTCATGGGCGGGAAGGCGTAGGGGATGCCGGAGCGGCGCACCTTCTCCGCCGCGGTTTCGGCGGTCAGGCGCAACTGCTCGGCTTGCAGGGCCTTGAAGTTGGCGGCGTCGAAGCTGATCAGGCTCTGCTCGCGCTGGTCCAGGCGCAACATCTGCGCGGCGACGGTCTCCAGGGCCAGCAGCAACTCGCCGTTGTGCTGGACCACGAGCGGTACGTCGGGGCCGGCCAGCTCGACCGAGAGCTGTTGGGCTGGCGCGCCCTCGGAGTCCGGCGCGATCTCCTTGGCGGCGATGCGGTATTTCAGGCGCATACCGCCCAGCTTGTTGAGAGTATTGAGGAAACCGGCGATCTTCTGGGCAGCATGTTGCAGGTTGGCGATGGGCATAACAGACTAGTATCGCAGAGCGGGGCCGGGAACGGACGGATACTGGCGGTTGTTCGCCAGGATTTCGTTCGTTAGTCAGCCCCTTTGGGGCGATAGAGGCAGCGGAAGAACCCGATCCGGCGGGAGGCGGGGTTTCAACCCCCGCATAAAGCCGGCGGAATCGATGCGGGCAATTGTCCTGGAGGCACTTTCTATGTCGATCTCACCGGAAGTCCCGAGTTTTTCCGCAGCCTCTCAAGTCGCGCCCTGACGCAATCTATAGTCTCAGTTGGATTATGCAAGTGGCTCGAATACCAATTCATTCGAGCAAAATTGAACCGGAAGTGGTCTTCCTTCGGCTTAGGTAGCGAACGCACATGAATGGCGGGGATCGAATCCGGTACGAATGGCTCGCGCTCCGCTGCCAGAGTGGCGAAGCGGGGGCATTCGAGGACCTGATTGCGGTGATGGAGCGGCCGTTGCTCTACTACGCGGCCAGTTTGACCGGCAATCCGGACAGCGCGCTCGATGTGCTTCAAGAGGTGTGGATCAGAGCCTTCCGCGGCATCCGCAAGCTGAAGGATCCCGCCTCGCTGCGCTCGTGGCTCTACTCCATCGCGCATGGAATCGCGGTGGATCGCATCCGCAAGAACTATGCGCGGGAGCAGGCCGAGAAGGTTCAGTTCGAGGAGTTCGACGAGGCCGCGGAGCCGTCGTTTGCCGAAGAAGATGCCGCGGCCATCCATAGTGCATTGAGTCGGATCGGTCTCAAGCATCGCGAGGTTCTGGTCCTGCATTTTCTTGAGGACTTATCCCTGGCGGAGATCGCAACGGTAGTGGGCTGCTCGGAGGGCACGGTCAAATCCCGCATCCACTACGCAAAACGAGCCATGAAGGAAATCCTTAGTGGAGGTGGTTATGGAACAGGGAAGTAACAGTGTGCGCGACCGTTTGCTGGCGAGCTTGCCTCAGCCGGAGGATCTAGCGGCCTACCGGGAGAAAGTGGCCTCCGGCCTGGAGAAGAGCGAGAAAGCGCTTCGTCGCAACGCGCGGATATCCGTTGCCCTTTGGATCTACGCGATCGCTTTTATAACGATCCCGCTCACGATGGGCTGGCTGCGCCTGGACACGCGCGGCGGCGCCACGCTTGCAATCGCGGCGTTCTTCTTGCTTCTTGTTGCCGCTGTCCAACTGGTAAGTCATGTTACTAACATGAGCGGGACGCTGATTCTGAAAGAGGTCAAGCAGGTCCAGTTGCAGGTGCTCGAACTCCGGGCCTCGCTTCAAAAGAGCGAAGACCGATAGACAACTCCGCTGCGCCGCCGGCTTGGAATGCGGCTCCAGACCGGAGCCGCATTCCGGGCCAGATCCGTCCCCAGCGGCGAACTTTCTGGACCAACTATTACGCCTGCGTTACAATAAAAGGCAACAGGAGCGGTTCCTGCCGGGCTGCATCTCAGCAACCTCCGGCCTTGGGCCGCGTCTAAATTGTGAAAGGGCTGCAACAACCCCGTGGGTGGGGACCGTCCTCGAACGGCAATCGGCTGGCTTCAACGCCGGCTGGCTCAGGAACGGTCAGCGCATCCACTGCAGGCCTCGATTGCTTTCAACATCCCCGTCCGCTGTCCCGGTAAGGAAATGAGGGGCGAGCTGGACTGAAGGCGGAATACGGTGAACCTGGTTCTTGACGATCCCACGGCGGTCGCCGCGGCGACTGGCAGCAGTTGCAGTCTCGAAGATTATCTGGCGCTTCCCGACCACTCGATGGATGCGCGCATTGCGGCGGCGCGCGCCAAGCTCGGCGCAACCACCCTGCTGCTCGGCCACCACTACCAGCGCGACGAAGTGATTCGCTTCGCCGACGCCACCGGCGACAGCTACAAGCTCTCCCGGATCGCCGCCGAAACCGACGCCAAGTACATTGTCTTCTGCGGCGTGCACTTCATGGCCGAAAGCGCCGACGTGCTGGGCCGCGCGGGTCAGCAGGTGATTCTGCCCGACCTGAACGCCGGCTGCTCCATGGCCGACATGGCCGAAATCTCCCAGGTCGAAGCCTGCTGGGAGGCGCTTGAGCGCCTCGGCCTAGCGGACGAGACCGTGCCGCTCACCTACATGAACTCCACCGCCGCCATCAAGGCCTTCTGCGGCGAGCGCGGCGGCCTGGTCTGCACCTCGTCGAATGCCCGCGCCGCCTTCGAATGGGCCTTCGCGCGCGGCAAGCGAATCCTCTTTCTGCCCGATCAGCACCTGGGCCGCAACACCGGCTACGCCATGGGCATTCCGCTGGAGGAGATGGCGGTCTGGGATCCGTGGGGGCTTGCAAGGCGGGCAGACGAAGCAGAGTCTCGCCGCCAGCCGCATCCTGCTCTGGAAGGGCCACTGCGCCGTCCATCAGCGCTTTCTGCCCAGCCACGTCGATCAGGTGCGCGCCAAGTATCCCGGCATCCAGGTCATCGTTCATCCCGAGTGCCGCTGGGAGGTCTGCCAGAAGGCCGACGCTCTCGGCTCCACCGAGCGGCTGATCGCACTGGTCGAGCAGGCTCCGGCGGGCTCCATCTTCGCCGTCGGCACTGAGATTCACCTGGTCAACCGCATGGCCCGCCGCTTTGCCGCCGAGGGCAAGCGGGTCATCACCCTGGACGACACCGGCTGCCTCTGCACCACCATGTACCGCATCAGCCCGCAGCACCTGGCCTGGGCGCTGGAAAATCTGGTCGAGGGCCGCGTCGTCAACCGCATCCAGGTGCGCGCCCGCCGTCAAGCACTGGGCCAGGGTGGCGCTGGACCGGATGCTGGAGGTGTAAAAGGCAGGGACTAGGGATTAGGGATTAGGGGCCAGGGATCGGAAAGCAGCGAGCCGCGGGCAAGTGAGAGAAGAATGATCGAGAACAACAAGCAGTTCTTTGACATGCTCCGGTCATTGGTTGAAGCATGGTGCGACCGCAGGTGCTTGCGTGCACTTCGATTCATTCTTCAGGCATATCCGATGCCTTCCACGCTGACAGACAGTTGGGGTGAATTGGAGATTGCGCTTGCAAATGTGAGAGCACTCGCGCGGAACGAATTGACAGACTTAGAACTTGACTCAGTTGAGGAAGCGATCCGAACGATACGAAAAGCCATGGGTCGATTCTAACCAGCGTGAAGTGCTCCTTCAGCGGTCCTGTCCTCCCCGCCATTTCACACACAAATGCGCCGTGCCCCGATCTTTCGCCTTGCTTGTGGCGAAAGATCGCGAGGTCACAAACATCAATTGAAAGCGTATTGAAAGGGCGCGTCCGATTGGTCAGGCTCTCAACCCTGACGGCGTCCGGCACATCGATGCAGGCGAGATCCTCTGCTAAGAGGCCTTCCCGCGCAGTTCCTGCTCCGCACGCAGCCAATCCTGCTCCGCGTGTCCATCCTGAAAACCGCCGTTTGCCCAGTACTTCTCGGCGAGTTGCTTGATCTCGTCAGGTGACGGCGCGGCCGTCTTCGGCGCTTTAGCCACGATCGATTTCTTGGTTGGGGCCTTGCTTGGCTTCGCGGTTGCCTTCGTCTTTTTTCCTGTCTCTGCCATGAAAGTCTCCTTAGTAGGATTCGCCGCCAAGAAGCGGGGCTTCTCCTCTAGGATACTAAATCTCGCGCCTTCACGCGACCCTAAGTTCGGCCGGGGTGCAGCGTCTCCCCGATTGGGAACACCGCTGAAAGCATTTCCCGGCCGAAGTCGAATGGTCTTTCACGGCGCACACGCTGCTCATGGCCATCCCAAGAGAAGAAAATGTTCTCTCCTCGAACAGATACTGTCTCCGCTCGGCCACGCCTGAATCGACGCCTTATTGCAGCAATATCTCCGTAAGTGGGAACTTGGCGATATCGACGGTCACCTGCGATGTGAGCTGATTGATGAGGCGGAAGACATCCCGGTTCCAGTATTGGTTATCCGTAATGTCCGGGGTCTTCTTGTCGGCAATGCGGTAATTCGTCCCCCTGTAGGTCAACTGGACGATAGGCTGGATCTCATCGTCGTCTGAGGTCCCCGTCAAGCGCAGCAGCGGAATCCGCTCGATGGCCGGAACCGCATCCATGAACTTGCGCTGCTCTTTCGTTTGCATCTCAGGCGGCAGATAGCGGCTGTTGGGAACGACGGGGTTGGCGCTGGCAAGCGTGTCGTAGGGAACCTGCTCCTGAGCGGCGGCCGCCATCAACCCCATCAAGGAACGCATGACCAGATGGGCCGATAACTTCGGCGCTCCGGCATTCGAGTTGCACGAGTCATGCTTGTTTGAGTCTCCTTCGATGGCAAAACCATCGGCGAGACTCACAAGGATTGCATCGAGCGAGGGCCCCTGCTGGAGTTCCTTCATCTCCGGGTCCTCCAGTATCTCCCTCTTGATCTTTGCAGTATCCGCAACGGGCTTTGGGCCTCCCAATTCCAGAGGATAAAGAGTGAAAACGGGGCTGAATACCTTCTCACCCAGCAGCCATTGCTTGCCCTCATGTTCCCAAACGGCGTTCTTTTGAGAGGCGGTTACGATATCCTGGGCCTTCGGCGCGTTGGCTACGCTCTCGTCCAATCCCGACTTGCTGTCAAAAGGCCTGAAGGTCTCCGTGCCCCGCAGCAGCAGGTAACCGTGTTTCTGCAGCCAGTACACGACTGCGTTGACCCTGAGGAAAGTCACATAGCTCGATAGCGTATCCGGATCGCGAAGATAATTGGCGCTGGCGGTGCCGTCCGGGTTGAGAATAACCGATGGGGGCACATTCCGAATTGTCTCGACGGTGCAGGTTTTCGCCGTAACCCTGGTGAGTTCGATTCGATCCACCATCAGGCGGACCAGTTGATCCACGCGCCAGCCCTGCTGGTAGAGGATATAAAGGGTCTCCGCCGGAACCGGGTTCAACAGCAATTTCGCGTTGGTTTCGTCGTTCACCGGGATGAATTTGAAGATGGGATCGTTCTCGTAACTCGCTCCCGTAGTGCCGCCCCCGGTCGGTGCGCCGATCGCAATGTTGCTGGCCTGGAGCGCATAGGATCCATTTCCGTTGACGGACGCCGCCATCTTGTATTGGTTCGTAATCTCGCCGATCTTGAAGAAATAAGTAGGATCGCGGTTCTGGAGCCGAGCCAGATTCAAGAGCATCTCTCGATTCGAAGTCTCCGCATAGGATCTCTCAAAGCCCGTAAAGTCAGTCCGCAGCCGAGTTGCGGCGCAACCGGTCAATCCCAGCGGCAGTAAGCCGATGAGCACGAGCAGAAGAAGAGCTCCTCTGCGCCTTGCCGGCGCTGCTGCCGGCAACACGATGCAAGCTGGCATTCCTGATTTCATTTTGAACTCCATCGAGAGGTGATCGATCGCTTTGCGAGGAGGGCCGACAACACCCTTCCGGCTCCTATACTAAATGCTCGATTCGAACGTGTTCTTGCGCATACGCGCGGCCTATCTCGCGCAATGAAGGGATCGCCTCCACCGCATCCAGCCGGGCCACCAGCGGGTTCGTTCGTAGAAACTCCTTCCCCTCGCGGCCCATGAACGACTTGTTATAGCGCGCGTAGCTGAACCAACTGCGCCCCGGCAGGGCCATCCGCTCCAGGTTTCCCATCTCCGAATCCAGTTCTTCCCCGTGAATGCACTCACCCAGGCACCGGCATATGCAGTCCTGCTCCAGCGCGATTCCCTGCATCAGCGCCGCCGGGATTCGCGGCGCGTTGTATCCAATCCACATGCGGCTCACATCCACATCCGCCTGCGCCGTCGAAAACCGCATCGTGCCCAGCGAAAGAATCCGAATCTTGTCCGGCCCGGTCTCCCACTCCAGCCGGTAACAAGGCAGGATGGCCGTCAGCGCGGCGATGAGAGCCGGGCTGTTGTAGGGCGTAATCGCCCCATCGACAAAGACGTGACGCCGGCCTCCCAGCACGATCTCTTCGGGATCGAAAAACGTTGGCGCGGCCGTGCTGGCCCTCACCAGCTTCCAAAGCGGAATCTTCAGATTGCAGTCCGGCAGACTGGCATCGTTGTACATCGCCATGGGATTGTTGGTTACCGGCCAGGCCGAGCCGGTCGAGTGATTTCTCAGCACCACCAGCAGGAGCTTCTTGAGGCGCTTGGAATCGAGCAGGGCGGGAACTTCGCCTTGCCCGTCCTCGGAGAAGGCCCGGCGCAGCATCTCCGACAGAGGTTTCGCTTCGTAGCGCGAAACCAGGAAGCGCTTGAAAGGGCGGTACCATGGCACCTGCTGAAACATGGTGGTGCCATGGCGCACATAGAATTCGAGAATCTCCTCGACCGGCATCCCCCAGCATAGGCCCGTGGCAATAATGGCGCCGGTGCTGGTTCCCGCGAAGAAATCGAAATGATCGGCCAGAACAAATTTGGGATTCTTGAAATGCTCACGGAGCAGGGTTTCGATGCGAAGCAGTATTTCGAGGCTGAAGACGCCCCGGATTCCTCCGCCGTCCAACGAGAGAATGCGCTTCATAGCCCTATTTCCTCGCCTGCTTTTGGTTTCGAATCAAAGATCGCCACTCGATCAACTCAGCCAGAAGCGCCCGCTCAATCCGTCCGGCCACGCCCAGCACGGTTGGCCAGGTTCGCAGCGCCTCCAGTTGCGCATCCCAACTCTTTAGCCGCTGATGCAACTCCCTGTACCGTTGTCTCCGGCGATCACAGTCGTTCACCGCCAGCAAGGCCCCGGCGACCGTCGCTAATTGGAATGCGATCGACGCACCCAGCGCCAGAGCATGTTTCCAACGTTCTGGACCAACGCCCCCGAAGACGTGCTCGCCAACGAACAGCCACAAGTTCAACCCTGCCGCCACTCCGATGCTCACCCAGGTCACAAGTCGGTAGTGCCGGGCTTGGGCAGCCGACCGCTCCGCGTTGCGGAGCAGATAATCCATCTGGCCGGCAACGCGCTCATGGCGATAGCGCCGCTTGAACTCTTCCAGCGATGCCTCGCCGCGCTCCCTGGCGAGCGATTTCAGCAGATTCAGCGAGGTCAGCATCCCGGAAAGCTCGGGGACGACCTCCGGGCCGATCGCATCGTAAGGGGTGGGCGTGTGCCAGAATGCCAGCACGGAACGGCACACCTCAGCCGCGGTGCGCGTCCGCGCCCACAGAACCTGGCGCTTGCCTAGCCGCAATACCGCCGGCAGCAAGGCAGCCAGGATTCCCAGCACTGTTCCGATCGTCAGCCACAGTCCAATCTCGCGCGCCCACGTTCCGGCCCCGCTGAACAGAGCCGCGGCCGCCGTAAGAATGATGGGGATGGACGCCAGCCGCCGGAATTGCGGCGCGCACCGGGTCGCGCTCTCGTCCACCTTGCGAAACCACGCTCGGGCCAGGGCCTCGGGTCCACTCACTTCCGCTGCCCCGCTCGGATCGGGCAGGCTGTTCAGGAACGCCAGTTCCCGATCGGCCGGCAGCTCCTCTTCCGTCTTTTCATTGAAGATTCGCTCCGCTCCAGTGGCGCTGTGCAACCACACCACCGGCCTCCCTAGTCCCTTGGCAAAGGAGACGATGTCTTCGGTGCCGCCCAGCCCATGCGCCGGCTCTCCATTCCAAAGCGCGAGCAGCAGTTGGCTCTGCAAAACGGTTTCGATGCCGCATTCGTAGTAGCACTCTTCGCGCGACTGATCCCCGCCCGTAACCTCAACCGATGCGGCCTTGCACAAAACGTGCTCTACGCGCACCCAGCCGGCCTCGTCGAAATCCTTGCGGAACTCCTCCGCGGGCAGCGGCAGCAGCACGCACAAGGGCAGCGCCAGTTCAATGCAGCTCTCGGCAAACAGAAGATCCCCGCCCGCCGCGACCGACGAGACACCGTACACGAGTCCCGCCGACGACGCCTTTCGCCGCTCCAGAAACTCGAATATCAGTTTGCGGCATCTTTCTTCGTCGCCGAGCGCTCGGTGTCCCGTGAATCCGATGGCCACCGTTGCTGGCAACTGGATGGATGATCCCATTGCGTGCGCCTCTGCTGCGATTGTGCCCGGTGGAAGCAACAGTACACTCGGCCCGGCCTTGATTGCAACTCCAACCCCAAACTATAGGAGCTTGAAAGCGGCGCCAGAAGAATGCCACATATTCACCGCCCAACCAGCTGAAGAGCCAAGGCCGCTACAGCGTTCGTTTGAAGAGCGGCGTGGCAATCAGCAGCGTGCCGATGCCGAAGGCGAAGAGAAAGAACAGATCGAACTGGATGGCCTGGAAGCCGCCGTCCTTGAGAATGATGGATTTGAAGCCGTGGATGCAATAGGTGAAGGGATCGATGACCGAGAGGGAGCGGAGCCACCAGGGAAAAGAGGCGATGGGATACATGGCGCCAGAAGGATAGAAGAGGAGCATGTTGAGGACGCCGAACATGGCGCGCGGCGTGAGTGGGTCTTCGACGCGGACCATAAGCAGGAACATCATGCCGTTGAAGGCGATCGACGTGCCGAGAATCAAGGCCAAGAAGCTGGAGCAGCACCCATGGATGAAAGATGATGCCCAGTCCCGCCATGAGCGAGCCGATGACGGTCAGGCAGATGCCGGAGAGAGTGGCCTTGATGGCGCTGGCCATGTTCAGGCCGAAGACCAGCTCGATCTTCGTGATTGGAGTCACGAGATAACCCTCGTGGACTCCGCGCGCCTTGTCGTCGATGTATAACATGCCGCCGCCGATCATGACCGAGATATACATGGCCAGGGCGATGCAGGCGGGGAGCAGAAACTTCAGGTAGTTTACGTAGGGATATAGCTCGACGACTTCAAGGGCAATTCGATTGGCCAGGCGCGGCTGGATGACCGGCGCGGTGAGGGCCGTGACCAGGGATTGCATCTCGGCCTCCAGGCTGCCCGAAGTGAACAGGTCGGAGTTATCGACGACGAAGCCGATCTTGGGGGCATCCTGCGCGTAGACCCTGCGCGAGTACTGCGCGGGAATGATGACGGCGCCATCGATCTTGCCCGTGCGGACGTCTTCGCGGGCCTTGTCCTCGTCGGTGTACTCGACGGTAGTGAAGGTTTTGATGTTGACGGCGATCGAGTCGAAGCCTTCGCGGATTTTGACCGCCTGGGGGCCGTGGTCGTAGTCAACCACGGCGACGCGGGCGCCCACGATCTTGCCGCCGAAGGCGTTGCCCATGATGAGCAACTGCAAGATCGGCATCATCAGCGACATGATCATGAGCATGGGCGAGCGGAAGAACTTGCGCATCTCGCGCTCGACGATGGCAAACATTCTATTCATGGCTGGGCTCCCGGACGCGGCGGCATGGTGAAGGCCGGAGGCTTGACCTGCTCGTCGCGGAGCTGGCGGCCTGTGTAATGGACGAAGACGTCGTCGAGGGTCGTGTTCTGGACGCTGAGAGAAGTCAGTGTCTCGTCAAGCGAGGCGGCCAGTTCCACCAGCTGCATCGTCGTTTTGGATCCGGAGGAGGTAAGAACCCGGTAGAAGCCGGCCGACTCGGCCTGCACGCTGGTTACGCCGTCGAGCTTCTCCAATCGTTCCTGCCACTCGGCGGTTTCGCGGTCGAAATGAACCTCCACGACGTTGGCGCCGGGTACGCTGTGCTTGAGTTCGATTGGCGTGCCAAGCGCGACCAGCTTCCCGTGATCGACAATGGCGATACGGTCGCAGAGCTTGTCGGCCTCTTCCATGTAGTGGGTGGTGATGAGCATGGTGAGATGGCGAGTCTTCCTCAGGTTGTCCAGCATCTCCCACACCGCGATGCGCGAAACGGGATCGAGGCCGGTAGTGGGCTCGTCGAGGAAGAAGATGTGCGGATTGTGAACCAGGCCGCGGGCTATCTCCAGGCGGCGGCGCATTCCGCCGGAGAGCGTCTTGGTCTGCGCGCCGCGCCACTTGGTCAGGTCCACCGCCTCCAGAACCTCGTCGATATTCCTCAGCCGTTCGGCCTTGGGAACGCTGTAGAGCTTGGCGTAGATGCTCAGATTCTCCTCGACGGTCAGATCGGCATCGCTGGTCAGGGCCTGGGGAATGACGCCGATCACGCGGCGAACCGCGTCGGGATCCTTGGCCACGTCGAAGCCGGCTACAATTGCGCGGCCGCTGGTGATGGGCACCAGCGTGGTCATCATGCGGATGAGGGTGCTCTTGCCGGCGCCGTTGGGGCCCAGCAGGCCGAAGATCTCGCCGTCGGCCACCGAGAAGCTGACGCCCTTAACCGCTTCAAAGTCGCCATAGCGCTTGACGATATTCTCCACGGCGATCGCCGTGGGCGGAGCCGAGCTGGGCTGGATGGCGGCGGTCATTGCTTCACCAGCTTGCTCTTGGGAATGTAGACCTCGGCGGTCATGCCGGGGACATAGCGCTCCCCGGGATTGTCGATAAGCAGCTTCAGTTGGATGGTCTTGATGTCGCGCTTGCGGCTGCTCACGTCGCGCTGGGTGGCGAAGTCGGCCTCGGCGGCTTTTGCAATGATCTTTCCTTGGAGAGTACCGCCCGAGGGCATGACGACGCGGAGCGAGTCGCCAAGCTGGACGGCGTCGGCCTGGGTCTCGGGCAGCGGCGCGTAGATCCAGGTCTGCGTGAGGTCCATGATGGTCACGATGGGCGCGCCGGCGGCCACCACCTCGCCCTGGCGCGCGGCCCGGACGTTGACCTTGCCGCTGACCGGCGCGAAGACCTGGGAGTAGCCAACCTCAACCTTGGCCTGCTCGGCGAGCGCGCGAGCGTTCGCGGCCTGATCGCGGGTCTCGTCAACGGTGCGGGCGGCCACGGAGGCCAGCAGCTCATGGGCGTGGGCCTGGCGCAGCGAGGCCTCGGCGGCGGAGACGTTCTCTCGGGCGCTATCGACGGCTGCCTTGGCCGCTTGAAGGCTGGTTGCGGCATCGTCCTTGGACTGCTCGCTCATAATGCCCTGCTGGGCCAGAGCGACGGTGCGGCTGGTGTCGGCCTGCTGGTGTTCGTAATTGGCCTGGGCCTGGGCCAGCGAGGCCTTGGCGGACTTCACCAGCGCCTCGGCGTTCACGGCCGCGCTGGAGACCTCGCCAACCGTCTGCCGTTCGCTTTCCACCGTCTCGCCCAGTTTGAAGCTCTGGCTCGATGCGGTGGCTTCGGCGGCCTTCCGCGCCGCTTGCAGGTCCTCGCTCTCGATGATGGCGATCAGTTGTCCGGCCTTCACATCCTGGCCCTCGTCCACGGTCAGCGTCTGGATGCGGCCGGGAATCTTCGAGCTCACCACCACCTCGTTGGCATCCACGGTGCCGATCAGTTGCAAGTCGCCGGTGGGCCTAACGGTGACGAAGTACCAGATCACCGATCCCACAGTCAGCAAACCCAGGATCATGAATACTCGATTGCGTGCGTTCATTCTTTCTTCCCCCAATCAGCCAACAGGCTGCTTTCCGGCATCGGCGTTGACGCCAACACCTGCGCGGCCAGTCGCGCCCCTTGTTGTCGATCGACAAAGACTGCCTGCCCCAGGTATTCAATGGCCGCCTTGCGGCGAAACTCCAGAGCACTTCTCTCCAGCGGATCGAAGCCTTGCGACAGCTTGGACATCGGTGCGGAGAGAAAATAGAAGACGTTAGCCCCCAGCGCCGCATAGACGATCTGCGACCACTCCACCGGGATTAGCTCGCCCGCCGCGATTGCCTCTTCCACCAGAGCCTGGATCCGCAGCCACAAAGGCCGAAACAGCTTCTCAGAGAGCGGCGTAAGCGCGTTCTCCTCGCCCCGATGCAGACGGATCATCTCGTGCTGCATGAGAGATTGGAAGGCCTGATTGGAATGAATGCGGTCGAAGTGGTTCAGCGTCAGTTGCAGAAGGCGCTCGCCCGCCGACACGTTGGATTCGAGCACAGCCATGCTGGCGGCTTGCACGCCCTCCGCTACCGCCTCCAAAGCGGCTGTATACATTGCATCCTTGCCGCTGAAGTAGTAGTAAAGGAGCGCTTTGTTCACTCCAGCCGCCTCCGCAATCTGCTCCGTCCGGGCACCGGCTAGCCCGTTTTCGCTGAATTCGCGGATAGCGGCGTCGAGTATGCGGGCGCGGGTGTGGTCGGCGCGTTCGGCCTGCGAGCGGGTTGGAGGAGTGCTTGTCATGTTAACTAACCAGTTAGTAAGTTAACAAAACCGACGGAGATTTGCAAGCTGTTCAAGGAAGAATTCGATGGATTTTCACACCGGCCAGCGGAAGCCCTTATTAGTCGTCCACCAGCTTCGACGACCCGCGAGGGATCGGACTCTGGGTGCCCCACCCTCGCCTCGTCTTTGTTCTTGCGGCTAGGGTGGGTTCGCACAATTCTTTATAGTGCGTTTGTTTTGTTCAACTTCCAGTTTCTTCCTTGTAGGACGGAGTCTCTACAGCCCTGCTTCAAGCGCCTTCCCTGCGGCAACCACACCATTCGGCCCTACCAGCCAACTCTCGGCATCCCATTGCGGAATGAACCTCAAGTGGCTATCCGGGGTACGCCCCCGCAATGTAACCCTCAAGCTCCTGAATGGTCTGCGCCTGGCCTGAGATCACCCATTTCACCAGGTCCCCGATCGAGACCAGTCCCACCACCGCGTCATCCTCCAACACCGGTAGATGGCGAAAATGCTGTTCCGTCATCATGGTCATGCACTCATCCACGGTCTGCTGCGGGCTCACGGAGACAACCGGGCTGGTCATGATCTCGCGGACCTGGGTTCCCTCGGCGGGATGGCCCAGCAGCACCCCTCGGCGCGCATAGTCGCGCTCCGACAGGATGCCCACCAGCCGGCCGCCGGAGATCACCAGCAAGGCGCCCACATCGTGCTCCGCCATCTTCTGCAACGCTTCATAGACAGACTGTTCGGGCGCTATCGAAAGCACCCTGTTCTCGCCCTTGCCCTTCAGCACCAATCCGATCGTATCGGTGATCCTCATCCATCTCTCCTGGGGCTTGACAGCCGCCTGCCCGCGCGGCACGTAGTCAATATAGCCCATCCGGAATACGCTGCAACAGCCCGAGTGTTCCTTGAGCCCTCCAGTCAATGAAGGTGCGATGGAAGTGAGGTTCTGTCTGAACTCCTGCCTATTTCCGTCCTTGCGTGAAATAGAACGTAGCCGCCGACCCGAATAGCCCCGCGAAGACAGGAATCCACGTGTTGAAGACCCGTGTCACTTCTTCGACCGAGTTCGGCTTGTTATGTGCGAGGCAAAGGATAGAGGCAATGTGCGCGACAAAGCTGACGATGAGCGCACCGAAAAGCAGCAGCGCCAGCAATTTGGTGGCCTTGGCTCTGTGCTCTTCCGGTGAAAAGACCGGCCCGCCCATTGAACGCCGTGGGCTCTCGACCTCTTCGATACTATCCGGAGTACCCCAGACGCCTGCACCGGGCAAGACCGACGAGGCCGACAGATGACGTGGGGCTTCGACCTCCCGGGTCGCGCCTTGATCGCCGGCTTCCGAGGGCTCTGTCATTTTGTACCCACTCCTGCTTTTGCGGGCGACAGGAAGGGAAAGATCACCTCACGCTGCCGGCCGTTCTTCTCAACCAAAACGGTGGCATTTTCATCCCGAGTCTGCTCAATCGTCCACTGCAGAAGCCGCAGGGATTGGCGAATCACCTCCGCGCGACTGGGTGCTCCAGTAGCGCTCTTCAAATCGTCCAACTCGCCCAGCGCTTCATCCGTAAAATCGAATTGCAGCCGTGTCTTAGCCATATGCATCCATCTCTCCGTCCATGACGGGTTTACCACGTTCCTGCATGGGGAACGGTTGCGAAAAGCTCTCAATCAGAGCCGCTTGTTCGTCAATCTGCTCTAGCTCTGGGCAAGATTCTGCATCAACTTCCTCGATGGAGGCATCAGGAAAGGCTGTTGTTCTGGTTGCACAATATGCGTGCATATTGCTCCTCGGTTTCGAGGACGTCCCCACCTCGAAAGTCCGCTAATTTGGTAGTTCATCCTTGGTCCCCTCCCAGGCTCTAATCCGATGAACCCTCGATGAGTGCATCGAATTCACTTTGAGTATTGCATGAGTATTGATTGAGTGCAATAGATATTTTTGTACTCATTGTTTACTCGTTTTGCGAACCTGGACCTCACCGTTCTCTGACTACAATTCCCCTTCCCTGCGTTGCCCTAGAGGCTTATGGGCCGCATCCGCATTCTTCCCGACCCGGTTGCCAACCAGATCGCGTGCCGCCTGCTCAATACACCGGCTATCCAGCCAGTCCAGTCCAGGACAAAACAGGGAAAAGGGTAGAGTTTTTCCGGCGGATTGCCGCAACCTTTTCCAGCAATGGCGTCTAAACTGATAGCGCGGTGGCCGCGGAGGGCGGGGTTGTGCTCTCCTGCGTCCCGCATGGCCTCAAGCGCGAAAAGCCCTTGGAAGACTGCGCGGGAGAATCGAGCCCAACATCTTGCCCCTCGCCGCCGCGACCGGAAAGCGCGGGTGAGCAAATCCGAAGCGCTCCCCGCCCGCCAAGGAGGCGCATCGTGCGGAAGTCCTTATCTATCCTTGCCACCTTTGCCACCTTTGTCGCGGCCGCCGTCGCGGCCTGTTTGACCAGCTGTAGCTCGGGCATGGCCGGCACGAACCAAATCTATACACCGCCCGCGAGCACGGTTCCCGTCTCGCTCACCATCACCGACGACCCGCCGGCTGGCGTCTCGGTCCTCTTCTTCCAGGTCAGCCTGACCGCTGCCACCCTCCAGCCCGCATCTGGATCGCCGGTTTCTCTTCTCCCCAACGGCACTCCCATCCAGATCGACGTCACCCAACTCCAGGCTCTCTCCGCGTTCCTTGCCTCCGCCAATGTGCCGCCCGGCAGCTATTCCAGCTTGAGCCTCACCTTTGCCAACCCGCAGTTGCTTATCTTCAACAGCTCGGATCAGTCGATCGCCGCCACATGCGCCGTGGGCAGCGTCTGCCAGCTCACCCCGGCCATCGACAACTCCGCCGCCGTCAGTCTTTCAGGCAGCCCATTCCCGGTTACCGTCGCCGCCAACTCCCCGCTCGGCTTCCTCATCGACTACCACCTCAACACCATCATCCAACCCGACCTCTCCGTGAACCTCGGCGCCGCCAATGGCGTCACGATCTCGCAGCTGCCACCGTTGGCTCCCTCGCAGCCTCCGCAATTCGGCTTCCTGACGGGAACGGTTGAAAGCGTCAGTGCCAGTCAGAACCAGTTCACAGTGCAGACGGCATGGGGCCGGACCTTCACCATCGACACCAACAGCAGCACGGAGCTTGTCGATTGGCCGCCTTGCGCCTCCCCTGGAGCTCTCTCCTGCCTCTCCGCCGGGACATTTGTGCGTGTTCAGATCGCCAGCGTGGAGAGCAACGGAGATCTGCTGGCTGCCCAGATCACCTGGCTGCAAGCCGCCGGACAGCAAACCGTGGTTGGCACCATCGTCGGCATTCCTCCCCTCCCGCTGCCCACGGGTGAAACCGTAATCCAGCTCATCCTCCACCAGAACCCCACTGCCAGCGCCAGCTTGCCGCTCGGCGCAGTGGCCTTCGTGAACGTTTGGGCGCCGGGAACAGGCGGACACAGCGCCACTACCTTCTCCATCGACGCCAACGGCTTCACCATTCCCTCCGGCTTTGCATTCGCTTCCCCTCTTGACCTCTGCGTCGGCCAAACCGTCCAGGTTACGGTTGCGCCGGGATCGCTGCAACCGCCCCCGCCCGTAGCGTCGCCCGGCTTGGGCGTCTGGGGACTGCCTCTGGAGCCCATGTTCACCGCCAGCAGCCTGCAGTTGGAGCCCAGCCAGATCACCGGCTCCATCGCCTCCATCGGGTCGTCGGGCTTCGTTCTCGACAGTTTCCCGGCCATCTTCCTCGGCCCGTGGCCGGCCAGTGCTGTTCCCAATACCAGGCAGTTGACGGTCGAGACAACCTCGCAGACCGCTTATCAGGGCTTCACGCCTGACAGCTTCTCCGGCTTGACAGACAATGACGTAGTCTCCGTCAGCGGCTGGGTCTTTCCGCAGAACGGCATGCTCGCCCCGGCTATCGGTCCGCCCATTGTCGTGGCGCAGGCCATCACCCTCCACGCGAATTCGTCCTATTGAGGAGCCGGGGGAAGCAGCCGGGGCAGCATCGGGAAGCCGCGGCTGCCATTTGCCCCGCGCCATACCCGCCAATGCTCACGCCAAACCGCTGTATTCAGGGACCATCGCGAGGCCCCTGAATACAGCCGCTCAACGGCGGCCTTCACCCGCTGCCGAAGAACACAATCCGGAGGGAGGCGGGGGTTTTTCCGCAGGCTGTAAAGGCCACGCCGATGTTGGAAGATTTGCGGCATGACTGAGGTCATGCCCTGACACAACTTGGAGATGCTCGGAGATTCCAAAGAGCAACTCGACAACAAGTTCGAGCGGCGCCGCCTTGAGCGTTGCTTACCCCGATTCCAGCGCCTCACCAGTCAACCGCGTCAACGCGCGGTTGTCCAGGCGGGGAGCAGCAGGTCTGGTTCTTCCTTTTCGATTCCGGGCTCTCACGATGCGCCGGCCCCAGAGGCGCGGCGTCCACCCGCCGTGATAGCCTCCTGAGAAGCGCAGCCCGCATCGAGCCGGCTGCCGCGAGCCCAATCCTGGCTCATGTCCTTGTGTGCTCCGCGCGCCGCGGACGACGGCCGGTAGGCTATGTCTCCAAGGGGGGACTCTCCATGAACTCTCTTCGCATTGCTTGCTTTCTGATGCTGGCAGCCGGAACCGCGCAGGCGCAGGCGCTCCCGGCGCACCTTCCTCCCAGCAGCCCTCGCCGGTTACTGCCAGCCAAAGCTTCGATCTCTCGGCGATCGACAAGACCGCCGATCCCTGCACGGATTTCTACCAGTACGCCTGCGGCAACTGGATAAAAGCCAACGCCATTCCGGCCGATCAGGCGCGCTGGGCGCGGTCGTTCTCGCTGCTCCGGGAGCGCAACCGCTACCTGCTTTGGCAGGAGCTCGATGCCGCCGCAAAAGCCCCCAAGACACCCTTGCAGAAGCAATACGGCGACTTCTATGCCGCCTGCATGAACACCGAGCTTGTGGAACAAAAGGGCATGAAGCCGATTGAGCCGGCGTGGAAGCGGATTGCCGGCCTCAAGAATGCGAAACAGCTTCCGGCGCTGCTCGCCCAGCTTGAGAACGACGGCACGCCGGACGGCTTCTTCGAGTTTGGCGTCGGGCAGGACGACAAGGACTCGTCGAAGCAGATCGCCCAGCTATTCCAGGGCGGGCTTTCGCTGCCGGATCGCGACTACTACATCGTGGATTCGCCGCGCTTCACCGAGATTCGGGCGCAGTATGTGGAGCATTTGAAGAAGATGTTCACGCTGGCCGGCGACAAGGCGGAAAAGGCAGCAAAGGAAGCCGCCGCGGTTATGGAGATTGAGACTGCGCTGGCCAAGGCTTCCACCAGCCGCACCGACATGCGCCAGCCGGAGAACCGCTATCACATCTACGCGGTGGCGGAGCTGGAGAAGCAAACGCCGGGCTTCGACTGGAGCGAGTACTTCGGCGCCATCGGCATCGGGCGATTCGACACGCTCAACGTGGCCACGCCGGAGTTCTTCACGGAGCTGAGCAAGCTGATTCAGGACGAACCGCTTGAGACCTGGAAGAGCTATCTGCGCTGGCACGCGCTGCACGGCCAGGCCAAGGATCTGCCCAAAGCCTTCTTCGATGAGGACTTCGCCTTCTTCGGCAAGAAGCTACAAGGACAGAAGGAGCCGCTGGCTCGCTGGAAGCAGTGCTCCACCGCGACCGACGGCGCGCTGGGCGAGGCTGTAGGCCAGGACTGGGTCAAGCAGAACTTTCCTCCCGAGGCCAAGGACAGCATGGACAGGCTGGTGGCGGCGATGGAGAAGTCGCTGGGCGACGACCTCCGGACTCTGCCCTGGATGACCGCCGCCACCAAGAAGGCTGCCGAGGAGAAGCTGGCCATGATTCGCAACAAGATAGGCTACCCGGAGAAGTGGCGCGATTACTCCAGCGTCAGAGTGAATCGCAACGACCTGATCGGCAACCTGCACCGCAGCGCTGTGTACGAGCGCAACTACAACTTTGCCAAGCTGGGCAAGCCGGTGGACGAGAAGGAATGGGAGATGACGCCCCCGACGGTGAACGCTTATTACAACGCCAACTTCAACGACATCAACTTTCCGGCGGGCATCCTGCAGCCGCCGTTCTTCGACTTCACCGTGGACCCCGCCGTGAACTTCGGCGGCATTGGAGTGGTGATCGGCCACGAGATGACCCACGGCTTCGACGACCAGGGCTCCAAATACGACGGCAAGGGCAATCTGCGCGAGTGGCAAACGGCCGAAGACCGCAAGGCCTTTACCGAGCGGACCGGCTGCGTGTCGAAAGAGTACAGTGGATTCGAAGCGGCGCCGGCGCACGGCGACACACCGGCGCAGATGCTGAAGGGCGACCTCACGCTGGGCGAAAACACGGCCGACAACGGCGGCCTGCGCATTGCCTACATGGCGTTGCTCGACACATTGGCGGCGCAAGGCAAATCCATCCAGGACAAGATCGACGGCTACACCGAGGCGCAGCGCTACTTTATCGGATTCGCCCAGGTGTGGTGCCAGAACCAGACAGAAGAGTCGGCTCGCCAGTCCGCGCTGACCGACCCGCATTCGCCGGGCAAGTGGCGGGTCAACGGCAGCGTCCAGAACTTCGACGAATTCGGGAAGGCCTTCGGCTGCGCCAAGGGCCAGCCGATGTTTCCGGTCAACTCCTGCCGGGTGTGGTGAGGATCGCAATGCTCCGGAGCCGCGGCTTGGTCAAGCCGCGGGTCCGGCCCTTGCGCCGCGCCAGGCGGGCGGTTCTACGTTTCGCCGCCTCGGCGACGGCGCGAAGCCCGGGCCGCTCAGATCGAGCAGGAACTTTTCCGACGCCTGCGCGTTGACGTTTTCCGCCGCTTCGGCGTCCAAACGGCAGCCGCACCCGAAATGCTTGTTGCAAGTGGGCCGGACGCCGGGTTGGGGGGCGCTCGCCACGGCGCGGCCCTGAAAATGCCCCGTTTTGCCGCGTTTCGCGATGAAACTAGGCATAACCTGCCCTCGCCTTTTACAATGCAGCAGGGACCCGTCCCAACCCAGCTCTGCTGTGGAACTAGCAAACTTGGCGGCGCACGCCCGACCAGGATGAAGGAATCGCATGAAGTTTACGAAATTCGGCAAGGCACTTCTGTTGAGCGCCCTCTCCGCGGGCGTCGTCCTCAGCGTTACGTCTTGCGTCCAAAGTTATACGGTCGGCTTCTTGTATGTGACGGGAACGGCAACAGCCCAGTCCTCCGGCAGCGGCATTATCAGCGGCTTCAAGATCGATCACAATACGGGCCAGCTGACCCCCATCAACGGACTGCCAATCTCCTCGGGCGGCGCCAACCCTGGCCGCGCGGTCCTCGTCAGCGCAAGCCGCTTTCTTTATGTGCTTAACCGGGGCACGAACGCCGCCGGCGGCTCGGCCTGCACCACGGCCAACCCGTGCCAGAACTCCAATATCACCCAGTTTGCGGTCGGGGGCAACGGAATCCTGACGCCGCAGGAGACTTACTATTCGCAGGGCGTCAACCCTATCCGGCTTGTCGCCGACGGCACGGGTTCATTTCTGTATGTGCTTGACCACGATTCACCTGACCAAACGCAATGCCACCTAGCCCTCGGCGCCGGCGTCAACGCCTGCGGAGACGTGACGGTCTTCTCCATCAACTCGACCACCGGCCGCCTTTCGCTGGTCGTCAATGCCCAGGTCACGGCGGCCAATGGCTCGGCGCTTACCTACTTCCCGGTCCCGGCCAATCCCATCGACGGCCTGCTGACAGGGCGGGTATTTCTTTACCCTCAGCGGAACGCCCACCACAGGCGACTCCGTCTTCCCGTACTCCGTCGCATCCGCCACCGGGCAGTTGAGCATAAGCCAGAACAGCGCTCAGCCGCTGAACATTTCACAGGCTACGGCAATCCTGACTGCCGGCGGGAATGTCTATGTGCTCGACAACGAACCCATCACGGTGAACGGCACCCTTTCTCGCAGCCAGATTCTTCCTTTTACGGTTGGGACCGGGGGCGCTCTTCTGGCGCAGACCGGCGGCATTGTCCCCGACGATCCAACGCTCTCCAACCCGATTTACATGCTGGGCGAATCCAAAGGCAAGTTCGTTTATGTGGCCAACGCGGGAAACAACACGGATACCACGAACTCCCAAAGCGGCCTGGCCGGTTACGTCATTGACCCAAGCCAGCACACGCTGAGCTACATCGCCGGCCAGCCGTTCGGCACGGGCGCCGGACCGCAGTGCCTGGTCGAGGATCCCTCCGACCAGTTCATTTACACGGCCAACTTCAACGATTCCACAGTGAGCGGCCGCAGGGTTGACCCGAACTCGGGCGTGCTCACCAATATGCGAGTATCCAGCAGCTATACGCTCAGCGGGCCGCCGGCATGGTGCCTGGTCGACGGGCGTACCGACTAGAGTGGCGCGGGGGCGGTTTTCGTCTGGGTGGGCGGCAGCCGGCTGGCTCCTTCCCACTCCGGATTCCGGCCTCGAATTTCGGGATGCCCCGACTCTTCAAGAACGCAGCCGAACTCAGGGCGCGGCTTTTTCACAGGCGCGCGGAGTTCGATTCCAAAACCGATTTTCTTGCGGGACCGAGGTTCTGCCCCCGCCGACGAAAGATGCGCATGAAGTTCAACAAATCCGGCCAGCTCGCGCTGGTCTCCGCGGCCAGCCTGCTCGTGGCTGCGCTTGTGACCGCCTGTGGCACGCTTACCGTGGATTTCGTCTTCGTGACCAGTTCCAAGGCCGCCATCCCCACAGATTGCAGTAGCCAGAGTCCGAAGATTCCAACCAGTTGTTATGGCGAGATCGACGTCTTCGAGGTTAACTCGGAGTCCGGCTTTATGCGCCAGATTCCCACCTCGCCTTTCCCGTCCGGCGGCCGCAACCCGGTCGCCGAGGCCGTCTCCTCCGACAACACCAACCTCTATGTGGTCAATCAGGACGACAACACGATCATCCAGTTCATCATCGGCAACGACGGCAAGCTCTATCCGCAAAACACCACGAATACACAGGGAATCTATCCGCTGGCCGTAGCCGTGAGCGGAACGAACCTGTTTGTCGTGGACACTTACCAGCCGCTGCCTTCCTGCTCCAGCGCGGCCCCGTGTTCGGGGTCCATCGCTGTCTATCCCATCACCGCCTCCAGCACTACCCCTCCCAGCGACGCGCTCGGATTGCCCCTCGCCAATGGGAGCCTGAACTACTGGCCCTTGAGCCTGCCAGCCAGTCCCAAAGACGTACTGGAGCCTACGGCGATCGATGTTTTGGCCTCGGGAAAATATCTCTACGTGACCACCTACGATGCGACAACGAACGCCAACTACATTTTCGGCTTCTCGGTATCGGGCGGGGCGCTTGGCGCGCTCAACGGCGGCGCGCCTTTGGGCGGGGCGGGGACGCCCTTCGCCACGGGAGTGTGTCCTTCAGCTTACCTCAACGCGCCCTTTGCCGCAGGCACTTGTCCCTCCGCCATCGTCAGCGATCCAAGCAGCAGCTACGTTTATGTTACCGACGCTGTAAATGGCTTGGTTCACGGCTACTCGGTTGCCTCTGCTACCGGGCTCTTGACCCCGCTCGGGGGCAGCCCCTTTCCGGCTGGGGATCAACCCTCGGCAATCGCCATCGATCCCGCGTATCCCTATCTCTACGTGGCCAACACGGTGGACTCCACAGTCACGGCCTACTCGATGAGCAGCGGAGCGCTCACCCGCATCGGCTCCTACCCGACAGGCCTTCAGCCGGTGGCGATCGGCATCGATCCCTCGACGAACCACTTTCTGTACACCGCCAACTTTCTGGGCACGACGGTGAACGGCACGGTCTCGGGCTTTGATCTGAGTACCACCGCCGGCACACTCGTCAATTCGCAGAACTCTCCTTACACGTCCAACGCCCAGCCGACCGCCGTCGTCGGAATTCCGCATAACGGCGCGGCGGCAGGGGCAAAGAAGTGAGAGCCGGCGCGGCTCTGGCTGTTCGCGGGCCAAGACAGCTTCGGTAGCAACACCCCGCAATCGGCTTTTACAATGATTGCGGGGCAACTTAAACGAGTTTTCCTGGGGCTTGAATCCGATGGCCCACGACGAAGGAAGCGCATGAAGTTCAGCAAATTGAGCCAGCTTTTTCTGGTCTCTACGATCGGCCTGGCAGCGGCCGCCCTTTTGACAGCCTGCCAGATCGTCACCATCGACTATGTCTTCGTGGCCGATTCGGCGGGCTCGGGGTCCAGCAGCACTGGACAGATCCAGACCTTCGATGCGGACTCCCAGTCCGGCGCGCTGCGCTCCGGGCAGCCGACAGTCTCCTCCGGCGGGTCCAACCCGGTCTCCATGGCGGTCAGCTCCGACTACGCGAATCTTTACGTCGCCAACCAGGGAACCGGCTCCGGAAACGGCAGCGTGGCGCACTTCGCCATCGACGGCAACGGCGTGCTGACCAAGAAGGACTCGGTCACACCCAGCACACCTCCTGTCGCGGTCGCGGTGAACGCCGCCAATACCGACCTGTTTGTCGTTTCCGGGACGAATTCCGCCACGCTTGCCGCCTATCCCCTTTCATCGGGCGCCATCGGCGCCGCGGCATCCCAGGTGACTCTCACCGTTCCCGGCTTCGCAGGCGACGCGATCGTGCCCACCGGGGTCTTCGCGCTGGCAAATAACAATGCGGTCTACGTCACGGCCTACGATCAGTCGGCATACAATCCCGGAGGCGCCACCACCAGTACGGCCAATCCCGGCTGGATATTTGGCTATACCGTTGGCTCGGGCGGAGCCCTGGCCCCCGCCCCCGGCAGTCCGTGGAAGGCAGGCGTCAAGCCCTCCGCCCTTGCCGCGGACCCCACAAGCCGCTTCCTCTACGCCACCGACTTTGCCTCTAACCAGTTGATCGGCTACACGATCCAGTCGGGCAGCGTCCTAGCCTTCCTGATCAACGGCCCCTTCAGGACCGGCAACGAACCCGCCGCCGTCACCATCGATCCGCGCGGAAAGTACATGTACGTCGCCAACGCGCTGGATTCCTCGATCTCGGGCTACACCATCGACCTCGCCACCGGAACACCCACGACCACGGTCAACATCACGGGAAGCCCCATCAACGCCACCGACACCGAGCCGGTCGCCATTGTCGTGGATCCCGCGCTGGCCCGCTTTGTCTATACCGCGAATCGCCTGGGCGACTCAGTATCCGGATTCAGGCTGGACCCGGATACGGGCGCCGTCTCTGCCACCCAGGCCACGCCTTACCCGGTCGGCGCAAACCCCACCGCCATCGCCTCGATTCCCCACGGCAACCATGCCTCGCAGGTGACAACCCCGTAACTTCAGAGTGCCCGATTCAAGAAAAGCCCAGCCTTCGTCAGGCTGGGCTTTTTGCTGCCCCGCGGCGGGCTGCGACCGGTCCAGACTCAGCCGCCCGAAATCTCGGCGCCCTGTTCTTTTTCCTCGCGTTCCGCAAGCCGTGGGATGCGGTGAGCAACAAGCCGCCCCTACGCCCCCATCCATTTGCGCAGTTGCCGTTGCGCCGGCTTCTCCACCAGGTGCAGCGCAAGGAGCGCCAGCGCAATCAGCAGCGCGTAGCTGATCCACGGATCGTACCGGTTCAGCCCCGTCCGCTCCAGCAGATGCGAGTCGTGAATCAGGTTCCACAGGTTGAAGTGCAGCAGATAGAGGCAGTAGCTGGCCTCGCCCACAAAGACCAGCGGGCGCCAGCTCAGCGCGCGCGCCAGCGGGTTTTCACCGGCCAGGCCCAGAACGATGCAGCCGAAGAGCGGCATCAGCAGGCCGTCGTGCATGATGGCGTAGGGCACTCGCGGACCCAGCCACAGAAGCCAAAAGGCGCCCGCGAAACCGACCAGGCCAAGCAGCAGGCGCAGGCGTCCGGCCCGCTCCACCATCTCGTCCAGCTCGGCCAGCACCACTCCGAAGACAAAGCTGGCCAGGTGCGGCAGCGGCGTGAATTTGAGCGCCTGCAGCCACGGACCCCAGCTCCAGCGGTCCGGATGCGCGATGCCGTCCGGGTTGAACACAATGTACAGAGCGCCGGGAACCATCCCCAGCATCCATACCGCGGCCAGTTGAATCAGCGCAGCGCCATGCCTGCAAGGGCTTCTTCCAACTGGCCAGCCAGGGAAAAAGCACGTAATAGAAGCTCTCGGCCGACATCGTCCAGGCCGGCGTATTCAGAAACGTGGCAACCGGGGGAATCCACCCTTGCAGCAGCAGCGGCGTCAGCGCCATGCCCGTCCAGAACATCCCATGCGTGTGGGCGTGGTATTCCACCGCGACCATCCGCCAGCCAGCAGCAGGCTCAGCAGGTAGATGGGGTAGAGCCGCGTGAACCGCGCCTTCCAGAAGCGCGCCCGGTCCAGGGTTCCGGCCCGCGCTCGCCCGGCGTAGTTGTACGCCAGCACAAAGCCCGAGAGCAGAATGAAGAAGCTCACCGAAGCGAAGCCGGCGTTGACCACCGGCGCCAGCCAGCCAAACCAGTTTGGATCGGAGAAATGGAAGAAGACGATATTGACGGCCGCGAAGCTGCGCAGGCCCGTCAGCGCATTCAGCCGTTGCTGGCTTGCGCATCTCCACTGGCTGTTAGACGCCTCCTATCGGCCTCCCGGTTCAGCCAGTCTCACCCAAGCACCGCACCGCCCCTAACCCCTAACCCCTGCTTTTACGCCGTCACCAGCGATCCCACCTTCTCGCCCAGCACCACCCGCCGGATATTCCCCGGCTGGTTCATGTTGAAGATGATCATGGGCAGGTTGTTGTCCTTGCACAGGCTCACGGCGGTCAGGTCCATCACCTTCAAACCCTGGCGCAGGATCTCCATGTAGGTAATCTCGTCGTACTTCACGGCATCCTTCATGAGCACCGGATCGGCGTTGTAGACGCCCTCCACCTTGGTGCCCTTCAGCAGCACGTCGGCCTTGATCTCCATGGCGCGCAGGCTGGCCGCGGTATCGGTGGAAAAGAAGGGGTTGCCGATGCCGGCCGCAAAGATCACCACGCGGCCCTTTTCCAGGTGGCGCACAGCCCGGCGGCGAATATACGGCTCCGCGATCTGGTTCATGAAGACGGCGGTCATCACGCGGCACTGCACGCCGCGCTGTTCCAGGGCATCCTGCAGGGCGATGGCGTTGATGACCGTCGAGAGCATGCCCATGTTGTCTGCGCTCACCCGGTCCATCTGTTTGGCTTGATCGCTTATGCCGCGGAAGAAGTTGCCTCCGCCCACCACCACGCCCACTTCCACGCCCAGAGCATTCAGGTCGGCCAGTTCGCCGGTAATCTCCGCAACCTTTTCGGCATCCAGGCCAAAGCTGCGCTCGCCCGCCAATGCCTCTCCCGATAGCTTCAAAACAATCCGTTTATACATGCCTTTTCGAGTATCGCATACGGGCCGCCGGCTCCGTCCCGCGCACTGCGCCGTCGCGCTTGTGGTGCTGAAAGGCTCGTCCGGGCCGTTGGCCGGGGGGTTATCCCCGGCATAAATCGGCAGGAGCTCTCACTCAAGGCGCTCGTCCGCTACGGGGAATACCCATGGCGCGCCGATTTTGCTTATCATTCCTACTGGAGGTCGGAAATCCCCATGAATCTCACCGGCAACACCATCCTCATCACCGGCGGCGGCTCGGGCATCGGCCGCGGCCTTGCGGAAGAGCTGCACAAACTCGGCAACCAGGTGATCATCGCCGGCCGCCGGCGGAAGGCGCTGGACGAAACCACCGCCGCCAATCCCGGCATGAAATCGCTCACCCTGGACATTGAAAGTCCCGCCGCCATCCGCTCCTTTGCGGCCCACGCGGCGGCGGAGTATCCGGTGCTGAACGCGCTCGTCAACAACGCCGGCATCATGCGCCCCGAGAAGCTGCTCGCCCAGCCGGCCGATCTGGCCGACGCGGAGGCCATCGTCGCCACCAACCTGCTCGGCCCCATCCGGCTGACGGCGGCACTGCTGCCCCTGTTGCTGAAGCAGCCCCACTCCGCCATCGTGAACGTCTCCTCCGGGCTGGCCTTCCTTCCCCTGGCTCTCACGCCCACCTACTGCGCCACCAAGGCCGCGATTCACTCCTATACCCAGTCGCTCCGCTACCAGCTCAAGGAGACCGCGATTGAGGTTCTGGAGCTGATTCCTCCCTACGTGGCCACCAACCTGATGAGCGGCGCAGACGATCCGCGCGCCATGCCTCTCGGCGCGTTCATCGCCGAGGTCATGCAGATTCTGAAGAGGCAGCCAACACCGCGCGAGATTTGCGTTGAGAACGTGAAGGGCCTGCGCTTTGCCGCCGAGAGCGGCAAGTACGACGCCATCTTCCAGGGGCTCAACGCGGCCAGGACAGACGGTCACTGAAGCCATCTCGCCAGTCCGGTCATCCCTTCTTGGCGCGGTGGCTTAAGGATACAGTTGTAAATCGAAGATTCCGGAGGGAGCAGGGGGTTTTAACCCCCTGAAAGATGGCGAATTGACGTGCCTTTAGGCACGGGCCTTTGCGGGACTTCCAGGAATTGAATGAAATAAAACTGTAGTCTTAGGACCGGAACCACCTCGCTTCTCGTCGGAGGGCGCATTCATGATGGAAGACAACACCGAGAATACTGCTCAGCAGTTTGCCAGCGACAACTACTCGGGCATCTGCCCCGAGGCATGGGCCGCGATGGAGAGCGCCAACCGCGGGAGCGCTTCTTCTTACGGCGAAGATCCGTGGACAGCGCGCGCCGCGAATGCCTTTCGGGATCTCTTTGAAACCAATCTCGAGCTGTTCTTTGTCTTCAACGGCACCGCGGCCAACTCGCTGGCTCTGGCGTCGCTCTGCCAGTCCTATCATGGCGTGATTTGCGTCGAGCAGGCGCACGTGGAGACGGACGAGTGCGGCGCGCCGGAGTTCTTTTCCAATGGTTCGAAGCTGCTGGTGGCCCGATCGGAGGATGGAAAGCTCACCCCCGCTTCCATTCACGAGATCGCCGCCAAGCGGCAGGATATTCACTATCCCAAGCCGCGAGTGGTCACCATCACGCAATCGACTGAAACGGGGCGGGTTTACACGGTGGATGAAGTGAGGGCCATTTCTTCGGTCTGCAAGACGCATCGGCTTTGGCTTCACATGGACGGCGCCCGCTTTGCCAACGCCTGCGCCAGTCTTGGCTGCTCGCCCGCGGAGCTTAGCTGGAAGTGCGGCGTGGATGTGCTGTGCTTCGGCGGCACCAAGAATGGGATGGCCGTGGGCGACGCCGTCCTGTTCTTCGATCCCGCGCTCGCCGCCGATTTTGATTACCGCTGCAAGCAGGCCGGGCAACTTGCGTCGAAGATGCGCTTCCTGGCCGCGCCCTGGGTGGGGATGCTGGAGAGCGGCGCATGGCTGACGAATGCGGCCCACGCGAACAAGTGCGCCAGTTACTTCGCGGAGCAGATCGCAGGCATTCCCAACGTGACTATTGCGTCGCCGGTCGAAGCCAACGCGGTCTTCCTCACAGCTTCGGACGATGTTCTCAACCGGCTGCGCGGCCGTGGCTGGGAGTTCTACACATTCATCGGCGGAGCGGCCCGCTTCATGTTCTCGTGGGACACCGATCTGAAGCGCGTGGACGCGCTGGCAAGCGACCTGCGCGAGTGCGCAACTGGCAACTGAGGATTCGTAGTCCTATACAGACCGGATGACCCCTCGTCTTTACTTCTGATAGAATGTAAAGAAAGGAGTGTGTCGTCTCATGGAAGCAACACTTAGCAGTAAAGGACAGGCAACGATCCCCAAAGCGGTTCGCGATCGCCTGCAAATCAAGTCGGGGGACCGGTTCAAGTTCTTCTTCCACCCTGACGGCGTGATCATTCTGCCCAAGATTCCAACTGTCAGACTCAAGGGCATGATTCCAAAGCCGGCCCAATCGATAGCTCTTGAAGAAATCGATCGGGCGATTGCGGAAGGCGCAACAGAGAGATTTCGGCGAAGAAAATGATCGGTCTCGATACGAACATCCTGCTGCGCTACCTCGCGCAAGACGATCCAACGCATTCCCCTCGTGCAACGGAGATCGTCGAACGGCGCTTGACCGAACAAGAACCGGGCTACGTCAGCCTGGTGAGTATCCTTGAAGTTGTATGGGTTCTCAAAAGCCTTTTCAAGCGTTCCCGGCAGCAGATTGCGAACGATATCGAAATGCTATTGGCGGCGGATACGCTCGAGGTTCAGAATGAGCAAGAGGTCTATTACGCCGTTGTTTCGCTCCGCAATGGAATCGGAACATTCGAAGGCGCCTTGATCGGCGCCCTCGGCGTCTGGAGAGGTTGTTCGGCAACCTTGACGTTTGATGAAGACGCCGCAAAACGGCTCCACGGGTTTCAACTGGCCTGATTGATTAAGAGGCGGCAGCTCGATTCCGCTTCCCCGGTCCCCAAAAGCGAGGGACGGGGCACCCGCCAATCTGCTTACTTCACGGTGATGGTAAATGTCTCGGTACTCTTGCATCCGCTGGGGTTGGTGTAAGTGGCCAGATACGAGTCGGTGCCTACAGTCAGCGGAATGCTGTTGATTTGGCGCGAGGTGGACGTGTACTTGTTGGGGCCGGTCCAGCTCCAGGTTCCGCCGCTGGTTGGCTGCGGGCCGAGGTCTACAGCCGTAGAGGGCGAGTTTACTGTTGCGCTGGATTCCTCGGTCCAGGTTGAGCCGCCATTGATAGAAATGTACGGAACGATGGTGGTGGGCGTGCAGCTTATGGTCAAGGCAAGGGCGGTGCTGGCGGTCAGGCTTCCGGAGGTTCCTTTGATGCTCACCGTGGCCGAGCCAACGGCGGCTGTGCCGCTTGCCGTCAGCCTAAGCACGCTGGTGCCGGTGGTGGGGTTGGTGGCGAATGCCGCTGTCACGCCGCTAGGCAGGCCGGAGGCGGCCAGCGTTACGCTGCCCGGCGAATCCGTTCAGGCCTGTTACGGTGATGGTGGGTTTTCCGGAAGCGCCCTGAGCTACCGTCAGTGAAGCGGGCGAAGCGCCGAGTGTGAAGCTCGGCGCGGGATTGACTTTCAGTTGCACGCTGTCCGTCGCTGTCGTGTAATCGGTGGTGTCGGTGGGCGTGAAGGTCACAGTGAGCGAATCCGTGCCGACCGCCGGTACGGATCCCGCTGCGGGACTATAAACAAACGCGCCGGGCACGCTTGCCTTTGCATCCAACTGCGTTGCGCTCAGCGCCGTGCCGTGGGTGATTGCCGCTGGCGCAGCCCACTTGATCTTGGGAACAGCCTGGTTCACCGTTAGCGTCACGCTTGCTGTCGCGGTGGTGTAGTTTGCCGTGTCGGTTGGAGTGAAAGTGACCGTCAGCAATTCCGACCCAGCCGTTAGAATGACACCTGCTTGCGTAGAATATGAGAATTTTCCGGGAACCGTCGCAGTAGCGTTCAACAGCTTGTTGCTCAGAACCGTTCCGTATGTAATTGGCGCGGGGGTCGCCCACGTAATTCCCGGCGTCGCCTGCATCACAGTCAGTGTCACGGTGGCCGTGGCGCTCGTGTAGTCCGTTGTATCGGACGGCGTAAAGGTCACGGTGATCGGATACGTACCGGCGGCAAGCACGGTTCCAGCTGCCCGAGAATAGGCGAATGCACCGGCCACCGTTGCGGTTGCATTCAATTGCGCGGTGCTTAGCGGCGTTCCATAGGTAATCGCAGCAGGCGTTGCCCAGGAGATGGTCGGAGTCGCTTGTCCACCTGTCCCGCTCAGCGGAAAGCTCTGCGAACTGTAGCCTGGCGCAGCGGCATTCAGATTGTTATCTGTCTGCACCAGCGAACCGTTGAGCGCGCCAAACGTCCCCGGCGTGAAACTGATGAGCCACTGACAGGATGCGCCGGCCATCAGCGTGCCCGCGGTCGAATTGCCGGCGGTCACCAGCGGGCAAGCTGCGGCTCCGGTGCTGTTCAGAGTAAAGCCTGCCGAGATGCTGGGATTACTTCCCGTTAACGGAATCGGGAAACTGAGTGCGGCATTGCCGACGTTTTCGACCGTCACTGTCTGCGGGCTGTCGCTGCTTGTTGTCCCGGGCATCGTCGTCGCAAAGCTCAGACTCGGCGCATCCGCAAAGTCCAGTTCCCACAATCCATTCGAGTTCCCGCTCGAGTTGATTCCGTCGCCTACGTATAAATTGCCGGCTCCATCGACGGCCAATCCAGACGGTTGGCCGAAGCCTGACACAACGGTCTTGATCACAGGGTTCGCGGGGAGACTGCCATTGACCGCGAGAAGCTTTTTCACGGCGGCGTTTCCCGTATCGGCAACATACAGGTTTCCGTTCCCGTCCAGCGCTATGCCTGAGGGGCCATTGAAGCCGGTGGCGATTGAAATCGGGGCTGCCGAGGCGGGGATGCTTCCATTGACTGCCAGCAATTCATATACCGCGTTGGTGATGTTATCGGCAAAGTAGACGTTGCCGCTGCTATCGACTGCGATGCCTTGGGGATTCAGTGTGCCGGTATACACGGTCTGGATCGTCGGCGAAGTTGGAATGCTGCCATTGACCGCCAGAATCTCATACACGGAAGGCTGTGAATAGGTTCCATCGCTTAGGTTTCCATCGGTAACGAAGAGGTTGCCGTTGCCATCCACGCAAATGCCGTTCAGATCGTTAAATCCAGTACCAGTATTGAAATTGAAGGGGGAACTGATCGACACAATTGTTGGTTCTGCGGGAATGCTGCCATTGACGGCCAAGAGCTCTTTTACCACTTGACCGTCTGCGACGTATACGTTCCCTGCGCCGTCGACCGCCACTCCGATCCGGCCCGAAACGCTGCTGGCCAAATTGCGGACCTCAGGTGAATTGGGAATTTTTCCATTGACCGCAAGGATCTCAAAGACTCCGCCGGAATAAAAGTCCAGGACGTACAAGTTCCCGTTGCTATCCACGGCAACCCCCCACGGATTCAAGAAGCCGCCGCCCAGATTGGTTCCCGTTCCTGGCAGATAATTGATCTGCGGCCCAACACCTGTTCCCTGCAAATAGCCGGTGGCAATCGCGTTTCCGCTGCTGTCATAGAGGACAACCGCCCCGTTGCGGATTCCGGCGAACCTGGGAGTAAAGGTTACATTCACAATGCAGTTTTGCCCAGCGCTATATGCACTTCCCGCCGCGCAGCTTCCCGTACCGGCGTTGGCAAAGTCCAGCCCCGCTGCACCTTGCGTGAGCACGGAAATCGAGCCCAATGTGCCTGGCGTTTCGAAGGTAAAGCTCATGGAGACAACCGGACTTGTAGCGTCGATGTTTACCGCTCCGATGATTGTTGCCTGGGCTCCGCTGAACTGGGCAGTCTGAGCAGACGCGTTCCTGCCTGCGACGCAGAACAGAAGAGCCAGGAACGCGAAAAAGGCAAGCCGTGCGCCCCGCATTGAGGCGCGATCGGCAACATTGGCGGAAATGGTATGTAAGACCGGCAAATACAGTGAGATCATGGTTCCATCGCTCCTGGGCTGAGGTTTGGAGTTCGCCGCTGTTTAGTACTTAGTAAATGCGCGGTTGCTCGCAACAGCCTTCAGGCATCACGGACTACGTTGGGTGCCTGGTAACACCTGTGGTGGAAATCCTCCCCACTGTATCACATCGCTTATACATGACGGCTCCAACGACGGAATAAGAAACGATTAAATGAGGAGTATCTGCGGCTCGAAGGCGGATGGCGCACCCTAAGTTTTTCCGGTTGTTGACATTTCCTCAAATCTGGGTGCCCCATCCTTCCGCGGCCTTATCGCGGAAGGGTGGGAGACCACAGATGCCAACAACCGGCTCCCCGGGCATTTCCAACCTTCCCCAAAACACGCCCAGCCGGTTTGCCGAAATTCTCCCGACGTCCAGCGCCGATCCTTCAGCTCCGCGCATCCCCGCTGCGCTTGCGGAAGACCACCTTCAACTCCCGCCGCCAGTGCTCGGTGAGGGCGATCAGCTCCCACTCGACCTGCGGCGAGAAGTAGCGCAGCACCGGCTCGTTGGCGGGATGAATGCGCAAGCGCCGGCGCGGCCAGCAGCAGCCGCGGCGGCAAGCGGCGAAACCTCCGCGCCCGGCAAAGTATCCCTGGCGCTCGAAGGCCGAAAGCGGGCGCGCGCCCGCGTTGCCCGCGACGGGCTGGCGGTCGTCGTTGAGCGCGCGCACGCGAATCCAGTAGTCCAGCGCCTGCAGGGGCAGGTGCAGATCCTCGTCGGCCTTCAGCTCGATCACCGCCAGCCGCCCGTTGCGGTCGAGCGTGAGCAGGTCGAGCATGCCGCGGTCGCCGCTGGAGAGCGCCGGCACCTGCGTATACAGCAGATCGCCGCGCAGCCCCGGCAGCAGTTCGGCGATTCCGCCCCGCAGCCGCGCCTCCAGCCAGCGCTCCGGCTGCAGCCGGAAGAGCGGATCGGTGTGCGCGCCGTCGGCGTGGCGGCTGAGGAAGAGCCGCTGCAAAGGTCGCGGCAGAGCCCCTCGTTCTCTTCGGTCAGCGGAGTTTCGTTGGCTCCCGCGCCAAAGGTGATTTCGTCCTCGCGGGCGAAGGAGTTGGCCGCAAAGCCGTGCGCGCACCCGCGCAAACTCCAGCCCATGCAGCAGCAGGCCCACCTCGGTGGCCGAGCCGGCCCGAACCTCGACCCGCTCCCTGGCCGCGGCGGGAACCAGCGCCAGCAGCCGGTCAATCCCGTCCCGGCAGCGCTCAATGGCCGCCGCGGCTGAAAAGGCATGAACCAGCCGCGACTCCAGGTTGCCGGTGTCGCGGAAGTCCACCGGCGCAAGCTCTTCGCTGCGCTCGTCGAGCGTGAAGAGCTCGAAATCGGCGGCGGCGTGGTTCAGCCAGGCCATGCGCTCGGCCGTGGTCCGCCAGGCTCCGGCCGGAACAATGACCTTGAGCCCGCCAAAGTGCCGCCGCCCGTCGCCGTGCTGGCGGCAATGATCCAGCCAGAGAATTCCCAGCGTCAGAATGCCGTCCACCATGGCCGCCGACTCCGCCTCGCTGACGCCGATCACCGCGTCGGCCGCCGTTCCGCGCAGCAGCCGCCCGCGCACATAGGCCGGCCCAAAGCTGTGCTCCAGGTCCATCGCCGAGCGCAGTCCGTCCACCTTGGCGCCGATGAAGCTGCGCGTCAGCACGCGCTCCAGCAGCCGCTGATAGTTGCGGCGCGCGGCTTCGCGGGCGGTGGGCGTGCGGCGGTCGCTGGTGGGCACAAGCTCCAGCGCCTGCGGCTTGGCCGCGCCCATGCGGCGGGTGGTCAGGCGCAGGCATTGCGCGCGCTCCTGCACATCGACGACCGTGCGCATCAGGTTGCGCTCGTCGCTCCACAGCTGCAGCAGGCAGCGGCCATGCTGCTCGCTCACCGCATAGTGCGCGGTGCGCATATCGAAGAGCACGCGGCCATCCTCAAGCAGCGCGGCCGCCGGGTGGTCGGCGAGATACTCTTCAATGCTTTGCGCCAGCTTTTCTGGAGCGGGGGCCGCTTCACCGGCGGCCATGCGAGGTGCTTACCAGCCCTGCCGCGCGCGCAGGCCGGTGATGTGCGCGGTGTGGTGGCGCGAGTGCCAGTCGTAGATGGCCAGCGACCTGGCCAGGATCTCGCGGCCGCGCTCGGGATGGCTGAAGCCCTTCTGGAAGTCCTCTTCGGTCAGCGACTCCAGCAGCGCCACCCAGCGCGCGTGCAGCGCCTCGATCAGCGCCAGCGAGACATCGACTGGCAGCGAGCGGCTGTCGGCCAGGTTGGCCCAGGCGCGCCTCGTCGTAGGGCTTGATGGTGGGCCAGTCCTCGGTGAGCGCCAGCTTAAGCGGATGAAAGAGATGGCGTGGCTGTCGGCCACGTGATGCACCACCTGGCGCACCGTCCAGCCGCCTTCGCGGTAGGGCGTGTCGAGCTGCTCTTCGTTCAGCCCGGCGACGGCCGCGCGCAGACGCTCGGGCAGCAGGCGCAGCGTTTGAATGTGCGCGGCGCGAATGCCGGGCATCGCTGCTGGCCGGCGGGCTGAAGCGGCCGATGGGATAGCGAAGATCGTCCAGAATCTGTCATGGCTCGAACCTCACCGTGCTCCGGGCCGGCTGGCTAGTCGTGGCAAAGAAGGCCCTGCGCCGGCGGTCGCTCTGCCAGGGCAGCGGATTCGTCTCAGGCGTGGTGGTGGGTCGCGTGGTGCGCCGCATGATGGACGGTCGCGTGATGGCCCGTCGGGTGGGCCTTGTACCTCGAACGATGGTGCTTGGCGGCGAAGGCCGGGCTGGCAAACACCATCAACAACAGGGCGGCGGCAAGAATCTTTTTCATGGGACGAATGTAGCACAGGAACGGCGGCAGCGAAAGCGGAATGAACGCCAGGAATCAAGAGAGGAACGGGAGGCCGCAGACGTCCGGCGGTCCGGAACAGGGCGTAAACTAAAGGCACGATGACGAATCCGGCAGCTTCCCCCGCGCCAGTCACAAGCGCTATTTCTTTGAGAAGTTCGGCATCACCGAGCGGCTGCTGGAGCGCTGCCTGGGCGAGGCGCTCTCCGCCGGCGGCGACTACGCCGACCTCTACTTCGAATCGGTCACGGCCACCGCGCTGGGCGTCGACGAGCAGATCGTCAAATCCGCCAGCCAGGGCACCAGCGCCGGCTGCGGCATTCGCGTGCTCATCCGGCGAGCGCACCGGCTACGCCTACACCGACAACCTGAGCCCCGAGCGGCTGCTCCACGCCGCGCGCACCGCCGCGCTGATCGCCTCCGGGCCCGGCCAAGCAGCCGGTGCAGGGATTCGTCGAAGCGCCCGCCGCCGATCTCTATCCCGTTCCGCTGGGCGGCTTCGATCTGGACCTGGCCGCGCGGCTCGAACTGATTCTGCGCGCCGACCGCGCCGCGCGCGCCTTACGACCCGCGCATCGTGCAGGTGCGGGCCAGCTACTCCGAGGAGCTGCGCCGCATTCTCATCGCCGCCTCCGACGGCGCATTTGCCAGCGACACCCAGCCCCTCTGCCGGCTGAACGTCTTCGTCATCGCCAAAGAAGGCGCCAATCACCACCAAAGGCTCGGCGGGCGGCGGCGGCCGCGCCGGGCTGGAACAATTCACCGGCTCCAAAAGCCCGGAGACCCTGGCTCGCGAGGCCGCCCGCGGAGCGATTCTGCAGCTCGGCGCCGTCCCCGCCCCGGCCGGCGAGATGGAAGTGGTGCTCGGCCCCGGCTGGCCGGGAATCCTGCTGCATGAGGCGGTGGGCCACGGCCTGGAAGCCGACTTCAACCGCAAGAAGACCTCGGCCTTCGCCGGGCTGATCGGGCAAAAGGTCGCCAGCTCCAAGGTCACCGTGGTCGACAACGGAACCATCGCCGGCCGCCGCGGCTCGCTCAACGTGGACGACGAAGGCTCGGCGACTCAGGAGACCGTGCTGATCGAGGGCGGCGTGCTGCGCGGCTATCTCACCGACAAGCTCTCCGCGCGGCTGATGGGCGCTGCCAACACCGGCTCGGGCCGCCGCGAGAGCTATCAGTCCATCCCCATGCCGCGCATGACCAACACCTACATGCTGGCCGGCGACGACGCGCCCGAAGACATTCTGCGCAGCGTCAAGCGCGGCCTCTACGCGGTCAACTTCGGCGGCGGCCAGGTGGACATCACCAA
This sequence comes from uncultured Acidobacteriaceae bacterium, assembly GCA_963799145.1. Lineage (GTDB taxonomy): Bacteria > Acidobacteriota > Terriglobia > Terriglobales > Acidobacteriaceae > Telmatobacter. The sequence continues at coordinate 37,675 of CAWCWQ010000126.1, forward strand.
CGGCAAGTTCGTCTTCTCCGCCTCCGAAGCCTACCTCATCGAAGACGGCAAGATCACCGCCCCGGTCCGCGACGCCACGCTGATCGGCAACGGCCCCGAGGCGCTGAAGTACGTCTCCATGGTGGGCAACGACCTCAAGCTCGACGAAGGCATCGGCACCTGCGGCAAAGACGGCCAGACCGTGCCCGTCGGCGTCGGCATGCCGACCATCAAGCTGGACAAGATGACCGTGGGGGGCACGGGAAGGTAGGCCAATTGCCTTGGCTCTTTCAATTATCTCAAATTTGAGATACAATGAGATATGAATTGGACGGTCGAATTGCTGGACGAAACGGTTGCAGCGGAGATTCGATCTCTTCCAGCGGATATGCACGCCCGGTTCCTTCGCATTGCGCTGCAAATTGAACAGGCGGGCCTGGAAACCATGCGTGAGCCGCATGTCAAGCATCTTGAAGACAAACTTTGGGAGATGCGGCTGATAGGCAGGGATGGAATTGCACGAGCGCTGTATGTGACGAGGCTTGGCCGGCGCGTGGTGGTGTTGCGGGTATTTGTGAAGAAGACGCAGAAGACACCGAAGTCCGAGATCGACATCGCGTTGCGGCGAGCGAAGGAGATTGTATGACGATTCCCTTGAAAGAGTTTATGGCGCGATCCTTAGCGGACCCGGACGTCAAGCGCGAGTTTGATGCACTGGAGCAGGAGTTTGCGATTGCATCCGAATTGATTCGGGCGCGAGCGCGAGCGGGGCTTTCTCAAGCCGAACTTGCCGAGCGCATGGGCACCAGTCAGTCCGCAATCGCGCGGCTTGAGAGCGGCCGGACCCTTCCCAGCGCCAAGACGCTGATTCGCTTCGCCGAAGCCACCGGATCAAAGATCCAGTTGCGTTTGTCCGCCGCGTGACGAATCTTTTCCCCGTAGGGGAAATCGATAATAGCCCAGGACAAGCGAAGCAGGAATGTGACCCACCCAGAATCTTCAGCCCCGTAGGGGCGAAACGAACCTCTGTCGAAACCGTTCAGCCGGGCACCCCAGGCCCCGTCCGCCGCGGCGGATCGAACCTGGGAGCGTCTCCGGGTTAGTCGAGAAACGCGATCTGCGGCGCATGCCGCGCAAAGCGTTCCCGGTTCATGTAGACACGATGCCATCCAACGAGATCGATCGTCCTGTGATCCCGATGGCGGACTTCGCCGCGCGCGTAGACTTCAGCGTCGCGGGTCATGCGACGCCACGCATAGCGCGTTGCATCAAGGTTGGTCGCGATGAGCCGGTCGTACTCCGCCAGGCCGATGCCCGTGGGGTACTGACGGCAAACCATTACCGTCTCACCGCCGCGCCTCATCATCTCGGCGCAGATGTGCGGTTTGCTGCCCGCGCCGCGGCTGAGCGGTTCGTTGCGATGGATCACAGCGCCCTTTTCGCTGACGCCAGGCTCCGGAACAAAGAACCATTCACCCTGCCGGATCGCCTTTCGGCCTTCGATCTCCTCGGGTCTCAGGCTTGCGATTGCCGTCCGCACGTCGCGAACGCTATCGCCGGGGACGGCAGCGGCGAACCAGTGACGCTCGTCGTGTCCAAGCAGAAACTTATTCTTGAGACCACCATCGCGAACCATCAACACAAGATGACGAAAGGGGGGTTGCACATCGAGAATCTCGGGTACAACGCCTTCCTCGGATCGAATGTCGAAGAATTCGCCAGAGCGGTCTCTGCCAATATCGATTCGGATTCTCTCCCGCTGCCTGGGGCCAGGCCCGCGCACAAGTACACGCGCGTCCATGCGGGAGAAATGCCGACGCAAAGACTCCTCGGTCTGCATAAAACTCCTTCAATTGTCGGTTGGGTTTACTGCTAGGCGGGGCCGGGGAGGCGAGAAAGAGAGCCATCCTGTGCCGCGCCGCTTACTTGGCGATTTGGTCGTTGCGAATGCAATCGGAACTCAAACATGATGTCTCCTTTCCTTGAGTAGGATAACATCTTTCCGGGAGCTGGGTGGGCGTTTTGTTAACACCTGACCCGAAAATGCTCTAGGCCGTGGGTGGTCCCGCCTCCGTCTCCATATCCGGCTCGGTCCAGAGCAGGATGGCTTGCGGCAGGCTGAGGCCCAGCATCAGCGCGATAAGCAGCCCACCATGTAGCAGATCGAGGATGCGATCGGCGGTGAGATGCAGCCAGCCCACCAGGTACGGATTCGCCAACAGGGACAGGAACAGAAACGCGATGGCGAACCACCGAAACGCCGTGTAATGGGCGCGGTCGCGCTCGCGGAGTTCGCGTTCGTCGTTCAGGCTTTCGCGCACTGCCGGCGCGGCCGGGCCGCCGCTTAGATTCAGCAGCGCAGACGGCGCGGCTGCCTTTTGCTTCCGGACGTACCCGTCAAACGGTCTCAGCAACCCGCCAGGGTAATAGCCGCCAAGAACGACCCAGCTAACCAGCAGCGCAAAGTTGATAAGAAAATAGGTTCCGCTCATGCGCCAGTGGTCGAGGAACCAACTGGCGGCCATCAGCGCGGCAAACGCGGCGTAGATGAGCGCCACCAACGCGCGGCGGCGTACGCGGCAGGACATATTGAAGCGCATTCCAAACAAGGCAAGTTCGGCTCTCATTGCGGTTCCTCCGGGTCTGGTTCGAATCTTTGTGCAGCCTTCGTTTTGCCCGTTCCGTAGACCTGCTGGCTGAGGGGCTGGAAGGGCTGCTTGGAGAAGATGGCCTCGACGGGCAGCGCGAAGTACTCCGCCAGCGAGAGGGCCAGCTTGAGGCTGGGGCTGTAGTCGCCGCGCTCCAGGAAACCGATGGTCTGGTAGTTCACGTCCATGGCGTCGGCCAGCTCCTGGCGGCTGATGCCGCGCTCGGCGCGCAGGACGGCGATGCGGTTGTAAAGGCCGCTCTCGCCGGGAGGTTTTTGGGAGGCGCTGTTCATCTTCTAAAAGCAATTGTTATGTAATGCCAATAATTTGTCAAGTGGAAAAACGATCTTTCATTCAACGAATTGATTTTTTGACGGGAATCGCGCTTCCGATCCCGGCGTGGGTTCGTGGTTTCCCACCCTTTCCGGTCACCGCGGGTCGCCGCGGCGACCGGAAAGGATGGGGCACGGGGCATTTGTGAGGCTGGCGGCCGGCTCGCCTCTCTCGAGGTGACTCGCAGCAGCGGCTTCTCCTTCAACTGCTGCCAGTTTGCGGCCAACAGCAGGCAAATCCTCTGAATCCGCAGAGGATACAAAACCATCCATTGCCTGCGGAGAGATTCTCCTCCCCCTCCGCAGGGCCCCTCCGGCGAAGAACGGACTGGCGCCCGGCTCAATTTCCGAAATGACCTCGATCCAAGGAGAGCACCATGAAGATTGTTGCGATGATTGCGCGGTACCTGCTGGGCCTGATGTTCACAATCTTCGGGCTCAACGATTTTCTGAAGTGGGGTAGCTGCCTAAGTACAGTGCCCACTACAGGTTGTGTTTTTCCATCTTTTTGAGAGATCGCGACGGCCTGTACCGAGTTGGCGGGGTGACGACAGCATTCTGCAGTAGTCGGAGAAAGAGCAAGCCTCGACGGCGGGAGTGGCGACGATTGAAGCGGAAAGCGAATTCATTCAGATAGGCATCCAGATGCGCGGCTGTAACCGATCCCTGGTGGGTGCCGAGCAGCCAGCGTTTGAGCAGTGCAGCAACGCGATGCACGGATATGTTCCGGGCCGAGTTGATCGGGCGACTTGTGAAAGTAGCTGGCGAACTCAGCCACGATCCGGGTGTAGGAGTGAATCGTGCGGGGTGAGTAGTTCCGCAGCCGGAGATCTTCCTGCATGCGTTGGCGTAGATGTGTCATGGACACCTCCTTCGGTGTCCATCACTCTATCCAAATGCCACAAAAGCATAACCTGCCGCGCTAGCGGCTTAGTGCAAATCGCCATGCCGCTTATTGCGAGGCCCCTCGGTTCAGATCGAAGAGCCGTTCCGGGGTCTCGGGCGTATCGCCGCAAACCGTAAGATCGCCGGCAAATCTCGGGCATTCGGCTGATCGTTCGGCAACGCGAGTCGATTGTTCACGGAGCTGGCGCGCAGACAAAAAAATCGCCCCCAAAGGAACACGTCGCTTCGGAGGCGCTTGCATTACACAAGTTAAACGGGGACCAGTAGCCGGCGCTGGAGGTCGGTAGCGCGCAGCTACTGGTGATCCCTATACAAACGAAGCTAGCTGCGGCTTCCCCTTTCCACGGCTACTTCGTGTCGCCCGGCTCTAAGAGAGTGTGCTTACGTACCCTCCGAACCATGTTGACAAGTGGAGTGTCTCCCATACGGCGAGTCCGTTCCGTGACGACCGTCACAAGGGTGCGTGCGATCTCTAACTCTTTCGGGGGGTTCGCATTCGATCACACTTCTACTGCGCTGGCTGGTCAATTTTGCACACTTTGCTCAGTCGCAGCCCGCCCAACTCCGTATTGACAAAGCCCGCCCGCCGCCGGAGAATCGAAGTTCAGTTCCCATCGAGGCAAGGCCTCCCATGACAGCGCTGCTGACGACGAATCTGGGCGCGACTCCCCTGCTTGGCCGGGGCAAGGTGCGCGATCTCTATGCGGTGGA
>CAWCWQ010000127.1:0-4033 GCA_963799145.1 uncultured Acidobacteriaceae bacterium
AGCCTGGCGCACCTCCGGTTCCACTTCGTCGCCGGCCTTCCAGAAGGTGGCGCGGACCTGGTCCGGGGTCTGCTTGCCGATGTCGGCCTGAAACAGCATCTGCATGGCCAGCTCACGCGACTTGCGGCGCGGTCCGGCGGTCAAGCGGGACCGCCTTCCATCCCGCGGACTAAGACCTGTCCGTGGGGACCCCGGTCTTCCACCCCACGGAGCTTACGGCTCAGGCTAACCATCTCGATGGCGGCCAGCGCGGCCTCGAAGCCCTTGTTTCCGGCCTTGATTCCGGCCCGGTTGAGCGCCTGCTCCAGAGTTTCGCAGGTGAGCACGCCAAAGCTGTGGGGGATGCCGGTCTCCTGCTGCGACTGGCCAATGCCGCGCGCCACTTCGTTGTAGATCGCCTCGTAGTGGGCGGTCTCGCCCCGCAGCAGGCAGCCCAGAGTCACAATGGCCTCCACGTGGCCCGATTCGGCCAACGCCCGGGCCGCCGCCGGAACTTCCCACGCTCCAGGAACGCGAACCACCTCGATTGCCGAACGCTCGGCGCCGCTGCGCAGCAGAGCATCCAGCGCGCCCTCCAGCAGCCGCTCGGTAACGACCGCGTTCCAGCGCGCGACCACAATGGCAAAGCGCATCCCTGCGGCGGAGAGGTCGCCTTCGGCGGCTACCGGCTTACCCCGCAGCGGATCGGTCCAGGCCCAGAAACTGAACGCGAACCCCAGCTCCGGCTCGACCGTGAAGATGCGCGACTTCCAGTGGGTCTCCGTAATGGAAGTGAGGCGTAGGGCCGCCGCTTCGCATCCCTGCGCCCGTAGCCAGCCCTGGGCCGCCTGGTGTACGGCATCCAGAGCGGTCACCTCCACCAGCACATTGGCGGTCGAGGGAAACTCGCCATCGACAAACTCCAGGTTTCCCAGTGGCGCCAAGAACGCCGCGCCGCGGCTCGCTTCTTCACTCCACCCAGCGCCGGAGGCAAACCCCAGCGCGGAAAAGAAGCTGGCCAGCCGTTCATAGGCCGCGGCGTTGCCGGTCGGGCGAAGAAAGGAGATTCCCTTGATCATGCTTCGATTCTATCGCGCGCAGATGGCAATGCCGTCTCGCGCCTTGTCGCATCCGCCCACAGAAGAAGGCCGGCGCATGACCGGCCTTTCCTGCCGATTGATTCGATGGATCGACGCCTATGTCGTGGAGCGCGGCTTGACGGCAATGACCGTTGCCGGCACAGGGTTAGCGGTGGGCGTGGTAAGCGCGCAGCCGGGGTCAAGGCCGCCTAGCGCAATCGGCGAGCACGCGGGCAGGTTGGGAGCTATCTGCTGTGTGTCGGCCTTCGCTGGGTTGGTGGTCACAAGAGGCACGCTTATGTAGTGAATCAGATTGTCGCCCGCGGTGGAGACGAAGAACAGCGTGTCGTCCGGAGCAAACGCCCCCGCAATGGGAGCCGTAATCGCCGCCGCCGCGCTCCCTCCCAGCGGCAGGTAGTTCACCGTGCCCGCTGCGCAAGTGGGGGGCGCGCCGCCAATGCCGGGAGTGCAACTGCCGGGTATGTAGTAAGGAAGCGAAGCGCCGGACGCAGTTCCGGTGTAAGTGATAAAGGCCAGGTTGGAGGCCGGCGAAGGCACCACCTGATTCACGGCGTTCGCGCTCACGTTGCCGAGCGCCTTCTGGTTGACTGTGTGCTGAATGGTGAGCGGCGAAAGAGTGTTCGACCCGGCGCCGGGGCATTGGACGGCGCTGGGGATGGTGACTCCAATGTCATAGAGCGTCACCCCGCCGTTGACGAGCGCTGCGCCCAGGATGTGCTGGCCATCGGTGGTGGCGGCCAGCGTATCGGTCCGCACCGGATTGTTGCTCGTGTCGAGAACCGTATCTCCCAGAGGATAGAAGGCGACGCTGCCGACCGTGCCAGTGGGGCACCAGGTATGCGCCTCGGTGGGTGAGCCTCGCAGGTAAGCGCCTACGCTGGGGATGGTCAGCGCCGGGTTTTGCACGGTGCCCGCGATGCCCACATTCGGTGGCAGCGTGTTCTGAGGAAGCGGGCTCGGCGGCAGCGGGTAGGTCGTCCAGCCTGTGTTCTGGTTGTAGACGTACAGCGTGTCGGTGTGAGGCGCGCCCAGGCTGGCGTTGTCGGTGATGTATAGCGTCTTCGAGTCCGGCGTCCAGGCTGCGGCATTGCCCAAGCCGCCATTGGAAGAGTTGATTCCAGCGGCCGTGTTGTAGAGATAAAAGACCTGGCGCTGCCGATCGTTGATCAGCAGCGTGGAGTTATCGGGGGAAACGGCCAGCACTACGCCTGGGGCGTTCGTGTCCTGCTTCTGGAGCAGGTTGCCGGTGGTGCTGTAGACCATCAGCTCACGCGTCGAACCGAAGTAGAGAGTGTTGCCCAAGCGGTCCATCACCATCGAATTCGGCACATAAGGCAGGCGCACCGGAGAGCCCAATGTGCCGGTAAGCAGCTCGGCTGAAACAAAGTACTGCGACTGCCCCGGCGCGCCGAACCAGACGTAGTCGCTGGCGGTGCCGGGTGTGGTCACCGTTACCGGGTTCGACGAAATCGAGAGGCCGGTTCCGTACAAGCCTATCTCGTTGATCGGACCCGGATTGCAGGTGGCGGGCTGGCAGATGGCATAGAGCGAGGCCACGCCAGGAAAGCTGGTCGTGATTCCGCCTGTTGGGCCGACGCCGATGTCGATCGGATCGGTCGACTGGTAATCCAGCGAAAGACCGGCGATGGGTAGATTGTTGGTGTCGAGAACCGTGGTCACCAGCGTCTGCGTCACTCCCTGGGTGACTGTGCCCTTCGTCGCGCCGTTGGCCAGCGTCAGGTTGATGGACTTCGGCGGGCAGGTGGAGAAGTAACCGGCCGACGAACTCCCTCCAGCCACCTGAGCGGATATTTCGGTGGTTCCCGGCTGCTGGGCGGTGATCTGGTTTGTCTCGCTGTTGATCGAAGCAACGCTCGCGGTGCTTGGCTCAAAAACGAGATTGCCAAGAACCCCCGAGCAATCGGGAACCGAAGCCACACCGGCGGGGAGCGGGCAGGCATAGTTGGAGGGCGTCACCGACGACGGCGCGCACAAGAGTAGCTGCTGGTTGTTGTTTCCCCCATAACAAGCTTGCGCGTCCAATTGGGCCTCGTACCCTTGCGAAAGGCATTCCTGCGGCCCGACAAGAGTGACTGAGGTCACCTGCGCATGAACGTAAACCTCCACCGGGTTTGAAGTGACCGAACTGCCCGAGGCCGTGATGTAAGCGACCCCGATCGGTGGGCGTGGCTTGAGCGACTCGGGCGGATCGCCCTGATCGGCGGTCTCCAGCACTTTCTGCTCCAGCGACACCTCGCGGCGGAAGTCAACTTCGAGTCCCAACTCCAGGGCCAGGTTCTCGGCGGTCTCGGCGTCGAGGTTGGCCGCGATGTTGCTCATCGTACCGAGCGTCATCAGCTTGCCAAGGATCTTGCTGGCGGAAACCCCCGTGGCCTCGGCGAAGGAGCGGACGGTGCAAGGCAAGTCCACGACGATCCGACCTTTCCGCGGGGCCGCGGTGTTCGCCCCGGTGCGGCGGATGCGGAGTCGCTGCGAGGCCGAGCTGCCCGACGACTCTTCCTCGTCGCCTCCGCGACGCTTGGCCGTCGTGGATCGCTTGCGTTTCAACTGCCGCTGCTCGCGTCCGCCCAAAGTGGCCAGACCGGCCCCCTCGCCCTCTTCCTCGCCGACCGCGGCCTTGACCACGCCGCGCCGCGAACGATCTTTTCCGCTGCCCGGCTCCGCGGGCACCGCGGCGCCCGGATCGACTTGTGGACCCCGGCGCGCGGGGCCTTTCTTGGCGGCCAGGTCGTCGCGCTTTTCTTTTCTTCGTGTTTCCGCAGGTGCTCGGAAAGTGGCTTGCTGCCGGCCTTGCTGGCGCGAATGGCGTCGGGCGGGAGCTTGATATCCGGCTTCTGCGGCGTCGGCTCTTTGGGCTTCTGCCGGGCATGGTCTTGGACGGCGTTGGCATGGGGGCCAAGTGGATGGTGGGACCTGCCTTTTCCGACGACTTC
>CAWCWQ010000128.1:0-4109 GCA_963799145.1 uncultured Acidobacteriaceae bacterium
AGCGCAAGAAAGAAAGCGATCCTGAGGATCGATGAAGTCTGCTGAAGACGCAGGAGAATCTGCCATTCCGGAGACACTGCGCCAATCGCATGGACGCTTGAAAAGGGCCAAATCGCAGCTCCCGCGCCCGCAATCAGAATTCCCACCAATATCAATGCGCCGCGCGGAAGGGAACTCCGCACTGGGCGAAGAACAGACCAGGCAAGTTCAACCAGGACGCCGAACTCCATGGCCGTGTCCACGCCCGTCTCCAACAGATAGGCCGTCAAATAGCTGGATAGGAAGTAGGTACGGATCAAGTAGTTTCCTGCGTCGCAGAGCAGAACCCATGCACAGTAGACGCAGAAGAACGGCAACAACCGCCAGACACGCCTATGGAAAAGCAGCCCAACAAGCGCCACCTCGGCCGCAATTCCGGCAATCCAGAGTGTATTGTTCAGATTCACTGCACTCCACCTCAACCCATCGGCCCGATGGGTTGAGTCTAGCAGTGAATCTGGCGCGCACGGCAGCACGCCGTCATTTTGTCCGCCATCTTGCTACCGTCCGCCAGCCGTGGCGCAGAAGGGCGATCGCTCATCCTTGGCGCGGAATCCTCCTGCCATCATGCGGTCGCAAGAGCCACATCCGGTCCACCCGGAGGCAGCGGGCTGATGGGCGAATTAAGCGCCACATCCGGTCCACCCGGAGGCAGCGGGCTGATGGGCGAGTCGAGCGCAACATCCGGTCCACCCGGAGGCAGCGGGCTGATGGGCGAATTAAGCGCCACATCCGGTCCACCCGGAGGCAGCGGGCTGATGGGCGAGTCGAGCGCCACATCCGGTCCACCCGGAGGTAATGGGCTGATGGGCGAATTAAGCGCCACATCCGGTCCACCCGGAGGCAGCGGGCTGATGGGCGAATTAAGCGCCACATCCGGTCCACCCGGAGGCAATGGGCTGATCGGCGAGTCGAGCGCAACATCCGGTCCACCCGGAGGCAATGGGCTGATCGGCGAACTAAGCGCGACATCCGGTCCGCCCGGAGGCAATGGGCTAATGGGCGATGCGATAGCTTGTCCAGCTGCGAAGGCCGCCAAAGCGGCGCCGATGAAAAGGCTGCGGAAACTCAACGAAGTAGAAAGCATGAGAGTTTACTCCTTGTGCTGCAAATTAGGACACTTTACCGCAAGAGTAATCCGAATTGTGCAGGCCGTCTAGCACTAAAGTTACCGCCAGTACAACTTTCGGTGTCTTGCGGCTCTGACCGGCGAAGCCTTTGGCAGTTCGTGGCGAATCCTGCCCGGTTTCCGTGGCGCCGCTGGGGGGGCCTGAACGGAGCTTGGATGGGTGGTCAGCCAACCGGGAATCCGTGGGCCGCCGGTCTCGGGAATGAAGGAGGCAATTCGGGCGTGCGGGTTCCTGCTGTAGCAGTCAATGCGCATTGTGCCTACCGGCGAGACGGCGAACGGCCTTGCCGAAGCGGCCTTCAGATCCCGGTTTTGCAACGGGCCCCGGGCAGCTTGGCATGGAGCATTCGAAGGCGAGCCTGGTATTCGGGAAAAGAACGCCTGTCGAGCGCGTCGAAGATCCGCAAGCGGGTGGGCGCCGAGCAGCGGTTTATTTGCCGCAATCTTGCTTCCGCGTCTTGATGGCCACGTTGTTTCGAAGTTGTTGGGGGCTGGATGTAAACGATTGACTGTCAAGCATTTGGGCTGCCGGGTCGCGGGCAAGTAAGGCGGCGTGGAGATGGCTCCCAGGCGGCGTCGCTGTGCCGACGAGCCGTATTGGTGTGGGTTACCTTGTGAAGAACTTTCGTGCCCTGTAATGAACGGGAAAACTTCGTTAGAGTGGCATGAGAGCGTAATCTGGTTCGGGGATGCAGCCTATGAACGCTTTGAAAACTGGACATTCACCTCTTCCTGCTCCGCCTGCGCCTGCCGTCGCCCGTCAGGAGGTGCGTTGCGCGGTGCGTTTTCCTCTTGTGCTGCCTTTGGTGCTATCGACCGGCGAGGCGGAGGTTGTAGCGCTTACCCGCAATGTCTCGGCCAGCGGATTGCTCTTTGAAATGGCGGAGCCGTTGCTGGTGGGGCTCGATATTAGTTTTTCGCTGCACATGCCGGGTTCGGTGCTGGGCACTCCGCGCGATATTCTGGTTCATTGCACGGGACGTGTGGTACGCTGCTCCATAAGCAAAACTCAATTCCAGGCGGCTGCGACGATCGACGAATACAGATTCGCGGAGGAGTAACGGCCTGAGTGAGTTTCGCGGCGCTATTATGGACCTTTTGGACGATTCACCCGACGGCGAGATGGTTGACGCCCCGGTCAAGCCGGGAACGATCCGCATAATCCTTGCGGATTCCCAGGCGATCTACCGCGTAGGCATACGCAAGGTCTTTGCACTTGAAGACGATTTGCGCGTTGTTGCCCAGGCGGATTCGCTTGAGAATCTGCGTCTTGCCGTTGCTCGCTACCCCTCCGACATCGTTCTGCTCGAAGGGGCTCTGCTGGCCGGCACAGCCAATGTCATTCCCGAACTGCTGCGCCTGGCGCCCGATCTCAAGCTGATCGTGCAGGCCGTCCAGGCAGACGAGAACCACACGGTGGAGCTTTATCGCCGGGGCGTCCGAGGCATCATCTCGCGCTTGATCTCGCCCGACCTGCTGGTCAGGTGTGTGCGCAGGATCGCCGCCGGCGAAACCTGGATCGACAATCAATCGGTCAATTGGGTGATCGAGGCCTATCGCTCTCAGGCTGCCGCGCTGGTCAGTCCGCGAACCCAGCCGCGGCTCTCTCCCAAAGAGATGGCCATCATCACATGCATCACCCAGGGCAAGCGCAACAAGGAAATTGCCTTCCAGTTGGGCACCACAGAACAGGTGATCAAGAACTATTTGCGCAAGATCTACGACAAGCTGGGAGTGAGCGACCGGCTTGAGTTGGCCCTCTATTGCCTGCACAACAAGATCATTCATTCGGATTCGGACGAAGAAGTTCTGGCGCACAAGGTGGTTTGAACAGAGTCCCACCGGCTTGGCCAGCCCACCGGCGCTTCAGCCTGCCCGTTCCTGGCAAGGTTTGCGGGCCAGTTCCAGCAACCGGATCAACTCCGCCAGCTCCGCTCCGTCCAAATGACCCAGAAGTTCGCCTGGAATCTTCTGGATCGCCGGATCCATCGCCCGCAGCAGTTCCAGCCCAGGCTCTGCAATCACGGTCCACACCAGGCGCCGGTCATGTGTGTCGCGCTGCTGGCGGATGAGCTTGAGGCTCTTGAGCCGGGCGAGGAGCCGCGTAATGTCCGGCTCGGCGGCGATCATCCGGCTGCCGATGGCCGAACAGGTAAGCCCGCGAGGCTGCGCGCCGCGCAAAATCCTGAGCACGTTGTACTGCGTCGAGGTTACGCCCCAGTCGCGGGTTCTCAGGTGGAAGGCGCGCTGCAAGCAGTCGGAGGTACGGAGGAGGTTCAGCAAAGCCTCTTCTTCCACGCTGGAGAATGGGGCCTCTTGTGCAATTTCGACTTTCAGGCCTGCCATTGTCGGTCTCCCCGCGCGGGATCTGGAGCCAGTTGCAAAAGTTTGGTTAGCGGATGCGGGCCTTAGTCCGGAAAAGGGTCGGCGAGATCCAAGGGCCTTTGAAAGGGCGCGGCTAAGGTTGCGCCCTCTCAAAAACTGTTCGGCCTTTTGCCTCGTTCAAGGCTTGACTTCCTGCTTGACGATCTCCAGCTCGATGGTTAGCTTGACCTCGTCGCCCACCAGGGCTGAAGGAAAAGTGGCTCCAATCCCGTAAGCCGTCCGGCTGATGGTGGTGGTGGCCGAGAAGCCGGAATGAGTCTTGTGGTCCATCATGCTCTCCGCTGGTGTGCTGGGGCCTTCCACATCCAGGACCACCGGCTTGGTGACGCCGTGCAGGGTAAAGTTGCCGGCCACGCTCAATTTGTTGCCGTTTTTCGCCACACTTGTGCTGGTAAAGGTGGCGGCCGGGAACTTGGCGACGTCAAGGAAATTGTCGCCCTTGAGGTCGGTATCGCGGAGCGCAACACCTGTGTCCACGGTGCTGACATCGATGGTGGCCGTCACAGTGGACTTGGTCACGTCCGCCTCGTTGTATACAAGTGTGGCGGCCACGCTG
>CAWCWQ010000129.1:0-6481 GCA_963799145.1 uncultured Acidobacteriaceae bacterium
GTGATCGCGACAAGGCTGGCGCCTTGCCATCCAGAGGTACGCCTGTTAACGGGCAGCATGGGCCAGCCAGCCTTTGCGAAGACCGATTGCCTGGATCAGAACGCATAGGCCGTCGGTGATGGCGACCGTGAGCCAGCCCGCTTCCAGCGCGTGCGTCAGGACCTGCGTGGTGACGAAGATGGCAACGCTGGCGCGAGTTATGGCCGTCAACAGCCAGATAACTTCCAGCTTGCACGGGCTTCCCCGGCGAATCGTTACATTTGCGCCATAGAGACACGCCAGGCCAACAGAGAGAACGAATGCGCCGATGAAGGAGAGATAGGGCCTTGCATCGCCAGGCGCGCTCAAGTGCATCAGCCTAAGCGTGAACTCCGGAGCGGTCATTAGCAGCGCCCCGGTCAAGGTGTCGGAGAGGCCGATCAGCAACTGATAGCCGATGAGGGTGGGACGATTCATGCTGTCGCCTCCTGCAAGGGAATTGCGGGAATCGAGGCCGGCTCCCGAAGCAGCGTTGAGGTATCGATGAACCAGTCGAGGGAGGAGGCTAGAATCACGAGTCCAACAACAAGCCGCAGAAGATAGATAGCGTTCCGCGCGATTCCGGGCATGATAGTAAACGCAGGGTCAAAGCCCTCGCGCCAGCCGGCGGCCGTCATCAGCACGACGTAAGCAAGGACGGCGAGATTCCACCCATAGAAAGAGCGCGTGCGATTGAATATCCAACCGTCCTCGCCAAGAAGTTGAACAAGCACGAAGATTGAAAGGCTGGATGTAAAGCCGGCCATCGCGAGCAGCGAATGGCCGACAAGGCCATCGGTGAATTTGAAATGGTCGAGGATTCCGGGAAGAAAGAAGACCCAGCCAGTGAAAACCAGCGCCGACCACCAGACAAGAAAAGCAATGCGCCAGCGGCGTGTGTTCGCATTCCACTCGAAGGCCGCATAATAGGCGGGTGTGAGCGGAATCCAGATGAGAAGGCTGCCGAGCGAGAGGAACTGCGCAGTGCGATGATGGCTGATGTCAGCGCGGCCGAGAGCAAAGCAAAGAAGGAACTCCGCGGCCATCGCCGTCCAGGCCATCGTGATCGTTGAGGAATGCCTTGCCTTGCGTCGAGCAAGCCCGAAGGGAAGCATGAGCAGAATGGCAACCATGATCAGCGACGATTCAAGCTGGCTGGCGCCTGTTGGACCGCCCGTGTCGGGATTGATGGCGGGATAGTAGCTTGGACTGGATGCAAGATAGATCGCAATCGGAACAACAAGCAAAAGCGCGAGGCCAAGCAGTCTTGCGCTGCGTACGGCGATAGTCGTGCTGCCTGCGCTCTTCCATTCGTAGACAAACGAGAAGGCGAGCAGGAGCCAGAGGGCAATCATCGCCAGCGGGAAGAAGATGCGCGCGTAGCTGCTCCAGTCAAGGAAAAGCTTGCCGCTGGAGTATCCGCAAAGCCAGGAGTAAGCTCCAACACCGAGCGCCGCGGACCACCCCCACAGCACTGGCCTGCACCATTGCGCGAGCGGCCCGCGCTCCACGCCATAGACTTTGAAGAGAAAACCAACCATGGGAAGACTTGACCAGCCGTAGAGTTCCAGATTCATGTGCACCATGATCCAGCGCCCATAAGTCCATTCGCCCAGCACTCGATTGAGCGCGGGGAATAGCAGCAGAATCGCGATCAGCACGCCGACGGCATTGGCAAAGACAAGCCAAAACAAGGCGTGCCACGCCGCGCTGGCCACAACCCGCGGATGCGTTCCCGCAGATAACCTGGCGCTATGCGGATACTGGCTCATGAATCCTCCCGTCGCGCATCTCGAGAAGCCGGTCGCATTGCCTGGCCAGAGCGTGATCGTGCGTAGCCATCAACAGGGTCACGCCCTCGGTGGCAACAATATCTAGCAACAACTTAAACACCGCGCCACTCGCCTGTTCATCGAGCGAGCCGGTTGGCTCGTCGGCCAGCAGAATCTTTGGCATGTTCATCAGCGCGCGGCAGAGCGCGGTGCGCTGCCGCTCTCCTCCGGAGAGCCTTTGGATGCGCTGGTTGAGACGGTGACTTAGTCCAGTTCGTTCTGCAAGCTCATGCAGCCGCGCCTGCGCGGCGCGGCGATCGATGCCGGCGGCCACTGTGGGGATGAGGCAGTTCTCTTCCAGCGTCAGATCGGGGATGAGGTTGTGAAGCTGGAAGACAAAGCCTACCTCGTGGCGAAGAAGACGCACCAGATTGCGATAGCGGTTGACCTCAACGCCGTTGACCGATACATGTCCGCGGTCGGGGGCATCGAGGCCGCCAAACAAGTGCAGCAGTGTACTCTTGCCGCAGCCCGATGGCCCGCAAAGCGCAATGGTCTGGCCCTCGGCGGCCTCCAGGTCCACGCCTTTCAAAACCGAAATCGCCCCGTCGTCATATCCCTTCCACACCTCTTCGGCGCGCAGGACGATGCGATTCTGGCTGCTCACTTGCGACGTGGGTAGAATCATTCGAAGCGCAGCGCCTCCACCGCCCGGATACGCATGGCATAGAATGCCGGGTAAAGCGCGCCTGCTATTCCGGTTAGGAGCGCCAGCACAATCACAATCAGCAATACGGCCGGCTGAATGGTCACATCGACATAACCGTGAAGGGCTGGAACCATCTTGAGCGCGAAGAGAAGGCAGGTTCCTGAGAGCAGCCCCAACACCGCGCCCAGCAAAGAAACTATCGCCGACTCGCCAAAGATCATGGCGGCAATCTGTGTATTCGAGAAGCCGCTGACGCGCAGGATCGCGATCTCGCGAATTCGAGTGAAGACCGACATTATCATCGTGTTGGCAACGCCAAGGCCGCCCATCAAAAGGCCGCATCCGCCCACTGCCCATGCCGTTGCCTTCAGAATCTCGAACTGCGAATAGGAGCGGTTAAACTCCGCGTCTTCCAGGGCAATGAGGTTGGCGAACGTCGCTTTCACCATCTTCTTGAATCGCGCGGCATCGTCCTTGTCGCGCAGCTTGACGGTGATGACCGAGGAGGCGCCTTCCTTGTGAAAGAAGCTCTGCGCGGATGCGAGCGGCATAAGGACGCCGCCGTCCTCAAAGCCATTGGACGTCTTCACAATGCCAATGACATGGAAGACTCCGTGACCGATTTGCACACGATCGCCAAGCTTTGCCGGGAGGAACTCAGCCGCCCGCTCTCCGAGGACTACGTCATCGGAGTGTTGCCCAAAGGCGAGTCTATCGCCGGCAATCCAGACAGCCTTGCGGATGCGGGCGTCTGCGGCGGTCACGCCGAAACAGGTGACGATCGGGTGATCGGAGCTGGATACGATGCCGAAGAGCACCGGATCGGCATGAGCCACCATCGGCCATCTGGATATCTCTTCCAATGCCTCTGCTGGAACATTGCTGAAGAACAGGTCGGAGACATTGCGCTCGAAGACGATGATCTCGCTGTCGCTCGATAGGATGCCGGTAAACATTCCGATTGCGCCTTGCAGAATGGTGACCACAGTCAGCATGGCGGCAACGCTGAAAGCAATGCCCGCCACGCTGATGAGCGAACGAATGCGATGGCGGAGCAGATTGGTCACGATCAGCTTGAAAAAGATCACGCCCGCTCTCCCGTGCATAATTCAGAGGCATTCGCAGTAACCCGGACAAGCTCCTCTTCCAGATCCTTGCGCAGTCTTTCAAGGAACAGCAGGTTGAACCTCATTTGCAGAAGCCGGTGAAGCGTTCTGTCTCCGAGATGAATGAAGCGGGTGAGACGCTCGACGGCTCCATGAATTCCCATTGCAGTCGCCGCGTTGGGCCGGTCAAGCAGCAGGTCGCGGGCAACGGTCTTCCCGGCTTGAATCGTACTCCCCAGCACATCCTTCAAGTCATCCACCATCTGGTAGCCAAGGCCCCAGTAGAGAGCAATCCGCTCGAGGAGTTGAATCTCCCGCGATGGCGCGCCGCCCAGCATGGCCGGCAAAACCAGCGTAAGCCGGATCAAGGAAACGGTCTTTCCCCGCGCGATTCGCTCGGTTGTTTCGCGGTTGTGCGGCAAGGTTGAATAGTGCAGGTCGAGGCTCTGGCCGTTGAGCAGGCCTTCCACGCCGAGACAGTGCTCGATGTAGGCCAGCGCGCGCGATTGAGCTTGCGGCGAAGATGTGGAGGCTGCCTGCCAAATCAGAGCATACGCGCGATTGATAAGAGCGAGGGCGGCAAGAATCGCACCCGCCTCGCCGAATGCGAAGTGAACACAGGGAACACCGCGGCGCTCGCAGGCATTATCCATGCACGGCAAATCGTCGAAAATCAGGGAGGCTGTGTGAAAGTATTCGAGCGCGAGTGCCAGCTTCTTGGCCGCTGCCTCCTCCAGGCCGTAGGCCGTCGCTACCTGATAAACCATGCGAGGCCGGACGAGGCTCCCCGGATTGTCGAGTACATGACGCAGCGCTTCCTCGAAGGGCGGGTCGAGCGCGGCCGGAAGCGGCAGAAATGTCCTGAAAGCATCCGCGAACAGCGTTGTAGTCACAGTATTCATGCGTTGCGCCGCTGGCACTTGTCTCCTCGTTCCTATCTTCGGCTGTTGTTCGGCACACTATGTGTGCGGGGGAATCGCGCCGGCATTTCTGCCATGCAGCCGATTCAATTGCAATTCGTGGGTGAGACGGATTCATAGCTGCTTCGGAGAGCGGCGGAACTCGGATTTCCACATGACGATTTGTTCATCCCCGGGGAAGATACCTGCGACTGAGTCTCAGACTACTTGAGTCGCATGACGGAGAGCCGAAGCCTCCATGACAATGTGTTCATCTTGAGGACGATAAAGTCTACGGCCCTTTTCTGTTTCATCGCGGGACAGTGGCCGGGAATTCCGTCTGGAATGCACTATCATCCCATCATGCGCCTTTTGCTCGTTGAGGATGACATCGACATCCAGAGATTCCTGCGGTCTTCGCTGGAAGAGGCGGGGTATCAGGTGGAGACGGCAGGGGATGGCAAAACGGCCGAGCGGCTGGCGGCCGAAAACACCTTCGACATCCTGATTATCGATCTTGGACTGCCAGACCAGGACGGCATCGGCCTGATTCTCAGGCTGCGGCAACTGGGAGTGCAGGCGCCAGTGTTGATTCTGTCGGCGCGGCGGAGCGTGGATGACAGGGTTCGGGGCCTGGAGCAGGGCGGGGACGATTACCTGACCAAGCCTTTCGCGCTGGCGGAGCTGCTGGCCAGGCTTCGCAATCTGCTTAAACGAAACAGCGGTCCCGCCAACGAGGTTACGCGGTTGCGGGTTCTGGATCTTGAACTCGATCTGCTTCGCCGCGAGGCGACGCGGTCAGGACATCTCTTGCAACTCACAACTCAGGAGTTCGTCCTGCTGGAGTATCTCTGCCGCAATGCGGGCCGCGTCGTTACCCGCTCCATGATTCTCGATCAGGTGTGGGGTATGCGCATTCAGCCGGACACGAACGTGGTCGATGTTCACATCTATCGATTGCGCGGCAAAGTCGATGGACCGGGACAGCAGCCGCTGATTCGAACGCTGCGGGGTGTAGGCTATGTCCTCAAAGACCGCTAGGCCCGTTCTGCGCAGCGCCGCATGGCGCATCTCGCTGTGGGCAACATTGGCATTTGCCTGCGGCACCATGCTGGTCTTCGTCTTTCTTCATCGCTTTGTAGCCGGACGACATTCAGCGGCGGAGCGATGCATGGCTGTCGGGAGAGGTTGAAGTGCTGGGCGATGTGGCCGAACGAACGCCCAAGGATGCTCTCTACGACCGGGTTGTTGGGGAAGTAGCCGAGCTGGCGGGCAGGGAGGTACCCAACAAGGATCTATCGCAAGACAGTTCGAACGACTCCGTATTCTTCCTTCAGACCGGCAGCGACGGGTCGGCCAAGCTCTGGGTTGGAGCGGGAAAAGGCGAAGCGAATCTGAAGGCGATTCAGGCAAGCAGGATTGTCCCCGAGCGCCCGACGGACCTGCATGTCCAGGGGTTTGCAGTTCCCTTTCGCGTAGCGTCCATCCGCATCGACGATGGAAGTTATATCTATCTTGGACTCTCGGAGCGGGATGAGCTGCGGGTGCTCAGAAATCTGCGCCTGCGATTCTTCCTGCTGTGGCTGCTGCTTGTTCTTCTCGGGTTCGGCATCGTTTTCTTCACTACCCGGCGGATGCTGAGCCGCGTTCGGCAGATTACCGAGGCCGCCTCGACAATCGGCCATTCCGACCTGAGCGCCCGAGTGCCGACGGCCGAACAAAACGACGAAGTGGGCCACCTTGCCCTGACTCTCAACGGCATGCTCGACCGAATCGAGAATTCCATGCACCAGTTACATACAATCACGGATTCTCTGGCTCACGATCTGAGAAGTCCCCTGACCGCAATCCGCGGCAAGCTGGAAATGTCTCTGTCGGCTGGCTCTCATGGCGAGCAAGCCGAGCCAGTCGTTTCAGCCATTGAGGAACTGGATCGCCTGACCGATTTTCTGAACAAATCGCTGGATGTGGCCGAGG
>CAWCWQ010000130.1:0-16429 GCA_963799145.1 uncultured Acidobacteriaceae bacterium
CAGCCAGGTGTGGAATGGAACCATTGGCACTTTGACCGCAAACCCGGCCAGTGCGCCGATGGCCAGCCAAAGCATGATGTGGCCGAGATGCGCCGTGACCATGGGCTCCAGCGCGCCCATCGAGGCCTGAAAAGTGAGCCAGCCGAAGTCCATGCTGCCGGTGGAGACAAAGATGGCGAGAAACGCAACCAGCAGCGCCACCGAGCCGGCCATGGTGTAGACGAAGAATTGCGTTGCCGCCGGTCCTCGGCGCGCGCCCCCCCACAGCTTGATGAGGAAGAATGCCGGAATCAGGCTCAACTCCCAGAAGAGAAACCAATGAAAGAAGTTCAGCGCCGTAAACGATCCGAAGAGCCCCGCTTCGAGCGTCAGCACCAATCCGAAGTAGAGCCCCGGTTGATGATGCACGCGATTCGCCGCATCCACTGACATCAGCGTCACAATGGCCGAAAGCACCACCATCAGCGCGCCCAGTCCATCTACGCCCAGGTGATACTCGATGCCAAGCGACGGCGCCCACTTGTGTTGTTCGACCATCCCCATCGTTCCATTTGCGGGCAGGTGGGTCCAGACAACGAGGGTCAACGCCAGGCTGGCCAGCGCAGTAATCAGCGCCACGCCGCGCGCGTGCTTGCCGGAGATGAGCGCTATTGCCGCCCCGACCAGAGGCAGCACGGTCAACAGAGTCAAGATGGGGAATCCGCTCATGCCCGGCTGCTCCAAATCAAGATGGCAACAAGCGCCACAACGCCCGCGGCCAAAATTCTCAGGTAGGTCTGCACGCGACCGTTCTGCACGCGCGAAAGTAAGCCGCCGCCGCCGGCCAGTTCTTCGCAGCCCTTGTCGAAGCCGCCATCCACCCAGTTCGTGTCGAGGAAGCGATTGAACCGCGCCCATCCGCTGAAGACCCATGCGACTCCGGCCACCGCTCCGCCCCAAACACGGCGGTCGAGCCAGTCGGCTACCCGCGCCCACCATTCGTAAAAGGCAATCACGGTCACTCCGTATAACTCATCCACATAAAGCCGGTCGCGCAGCCAGCCCCATGGCATTGGCGCAAATCTCTCCAGCGCATCCGGCTCCTCCGGGGCAGGAGACTTGCTGCCATAGAGCCACCAACCCAGACCCAGGCCCACAAAGACCACCACTGTCGAGAGCCCCAACAGCGTGATGAACTCTGGCTCGACGAAGCTACGCCAATCCAAGCTCAGCGCGCGGCCATCCAGGAAGGCTCGGAACCACGGCCACGCCGGCGTTCCAATCAAGCCCAGTCCGATGGCGAAGAAGGCCAGAATCCCGAGCGGCGCGGTCATGACTTTGGGGCTCTCGTGCGCCGATTCGCTGCCTCTCCGTGCGCCAAAGAAGACGTAAGCCACCTGCCGCGTCATGTAGAACGCTGTCAGCAGCGCGCCGAAGACCAGCATGTAGAAGGGAGTCTTCGCGACGCTCCAATGCCATGCTGCTTCGAGGATTCCGTCCTTGCTCCAGAAACCCGAAAACAGCAGCGGAAAGCCGCACAGGGACAGCATTCCGACCGCATAGGTCACAAAGGTCCACGGCATCTTGGACCACAGCCCGCCCATGCGGCGAATGTCCTGCTCCTCGTGCAAGCCGTGAATCACACTCCCCGCGCCCAGGAAGAGTAGCGCCTTGAAAAAGGCGTGCGTGATGAGGTGAAACATCCCCACCGCCGCGCCGCCCATGCCCAGCCCGGCCATCATGTAGCCCAGTTGGGAGATGGTGGAGTAGGCCAGAATCCGCTTGATATCGTTCTGCGCCACGGCAATCAGCGCGGCAAAGACCGCCGTGAATGCGCCCACCCAGGTCACTACCGTCAGAGCTGTAGTCGTGCCGCCGGGCAGCGCACCCGCGGCCATCAGCGGATAGACTCTGGCGATCAGGTAAACGCCTGCGGCCACCATGGTCGCCGCGTGAATCAGCGCTGAGACCGGCGTGGGGCCTTCCATCGCATCCGGCAGCCAAACGTGCAGCGGAAACTGGCCGCTCTTGCCCGCCGCTCCGGCAAAGATCAGCAGGCCAATCGCGCCTGCTGCCGAAAGTCCGAGGGCCACCGGTTGCGCCACAAGGCTTGCGAGTGCGGCCGATTCCAGCACACCCCCACCGCCACGATAAAAGGCCAGCGTGCCGGTTTGGGCGAAGAGCCAGACGATCCCCAGCAGAAAGAAGACATCGCCCACGCGCGTAGTAAGAAATGCCTTCTTCGCGGCAGCTGCGGCCGAAGGCTTCTGATACCAGAATCCAATCAACAAGTAAGAAGTAAGTCCGACTAACTCCCAGCACATGAAGAGCAGCAGCAGACTGTTGGCGATCACCACGCCCAGCATCGCTCCGGCAAAGAGCGACATGAAGCAGAAGAAGCGCGTAAAGTTCTCATCGTGCTCCATGTAGCCGATGGAGTAGATGAAGATGAGCAGGCCTACAAAGCTGACCATGACCAGCATGACGGCAGAAAGCGGATCGAGAGTCCAGCCCAGATCCACCGGCGTGCTACCCACCGTAAACCACTCCGTACACGTGCTGATGTGAGTGCCGGGGCGAAGGATGACCGCCGCCAATGCAATCAAGGAATAGAGAAACGAGAAAGCCATCGAGCCAATCGCAAGCCTCGCCGCGGCCTTGCGCCGCTTCTGCTTCATCGGCGCAATCATGCCGGCGGCGATCATCGGAACCACCGGAACCAGGCAGAGCCCCAATTCAATGGAAACGGCAATCATGAGAGCCATCTGCTCCTGATCTTGCATCCGCTGCTCACCCCTTCATCCTGTTCATCTGATCCAAGTCCGTGGTATGCGCGTGGCGATGAATCTGGATCACAAGCCCGAGTCCCACCGCCGCTTCGGCCGCCGCTACTGCAATCGAGAAGATGGCGAACATCATCCCCGTCAGCGCCTCGGGATGCGGCCCGTAGCGCCAGAAAGCAATCAGATTCAGGTTGGCCGAATTCAGCATCAGCTCAATGCCGATCAGCGCAAGAATCGCGTTGCGCCGCGTCAGCGCCCCGGCCAGGCCAATCGAAAACAGCAGCGCGGCCACAAGAAGATAACCGGTGAGCGGTGTCATTTGGCTCCCTCTTTCTCGTGCATGGCCACGATCACCGCGCCGATCAGCGCGGCGGTCAGCAGAAGCGCCACAATCTCCAGGGGCAGCACGTAGCGGCCCATCAGCGCATTGCCGATTTGCAAAACAGTCGCCTCGGGCGCTGCCATCGGGGCGCCCCCTGCGCCCGGCAAAACAGCAGCACTTTGAAGTACAGCCCAGCCCAGCACCGCAAAGACGCCCGCCGCAATCGCCAGGCCCGCGAACCAGTTCTTGCTGTAGACTCCATCCTTCGGCGTCTCCGATCCTTTGGTCAGAAGAATTGCAAAGACTACCAGGATGGCCACCGCGCCAATGTAAACCAGAATCTGCGCAAAGCCAGCAAACTGCGCGTCCAGCTCGAGATAAAGCAGCGCCAGGCCCGCGAAGGCCACAGTGAGCGCCAGTGCGCAATGCACCGTGTTCTTCAGCAGCACCGCCGCCAGCGCGCCAGCCAGCGTGATCGCCGCAAGCAGATAAAAGACAAAGCTCATCGCCAGGCGCTCCCTTCCGCTACGTCCGCAAACAGGCGCATTCCCGCAGGGGCTAAAGCCCCTCTTTCATCTTGCTGCATTTGCGGCACGACTAAAGTCGTGCCCTGACACATTCGAGCACGGTGATCAAATTCTCGAGCAGCTAGATGGTTTGCGCCCCAGGGCTCGACCGCCGTGTCGGAGAGACTTGGGATGCCAACAACTCCTATCTTCGGGACCTCACTCCGCATAGCGATATCTCCTCGCCCCGAAGTGCTGGCTGCGCATTCCCGCCCAAGCCATCCCAACATAACTCACCGCCAGGATCGCCGAGCAGACCAACCAGCGCGCCCATCCATCGCCCATGAAATGCCATAGCGCGGCGACCATCAGATTCACCATCGTAAGCGGCAGCACGAACTTCCAGGCAAAGTTCATCAGTTGATCCTGCCTCAACCGCGGCAGCGTCCCACGCATCCAGATGAAGACGCACATCGACACCAGCAGCTTGCCGAAGAACCAGATCCACGACGGAACCCAGCCCAGGAACGAGAACGGCGCCGACCACCCGCCCAGAAACAGCGTTGTGCCCAAGCCGGAGATGGAAAACATGGCCAGATACTCGCCCAGGAAGAAGAGCGCGAACTTGAAGCCCGAGTACTCGGTAAAGTACCCGGCCACCAACTCCGACTCGCCTTCGGGCAGATCGAAGGGCGAGCGGTTGGTCTCGGCCGTGGCCGCGATGGCATAGAGCGCGAAGCCCGCAAATCCCCACGGCGTAAAGATGTACCAGTGCGGCAAGCCCCATGTGTAATGGTTCTGCGCGGCGACGATCTTGTCGAGCGAAAGCGAGCCGGCAATCATCACCACGGCCACGCTCGACATCAGCAGCGGCACCTCGTAGCTGATCATCTGGGCCACCGCGCGCATGGCCCCCAGCAGCGAATACTTATTGCGGCTCGACCACCCGGCCATGAAGACCGATAGCTCCGTCGACGCGCCAATGGCAAAGTAAAACAGCAGGCTGGCATCCATCTTTACCAGCGTCATGTTGCGCCCCATGGGCAGCACGGCAAACCCCATGAAGACAGCTGTCACCAGCACAACCGGCGCCAGGAAGTGCACCACTCCATCGGCGCTGGTGGGAACAATGTCTTCCTTGGTCAGCGACTTGATGGCATCGGCGATCGGCTGCAGTATCCCCAGCGGTCCCACGCGGTTCGGTCCGATGCGATTCTGGATGCGCCCCAGCCCCTTGCGCTCCAGCAGCACGGTAAGTGCAAACAGCGCCGGAAAGAGGCAGACGATCACAGCAACGCTAAGCACCACCGCAGCCGCGGCCTGCCAGCCGGCGGGCAGAAAGCCAACAAGCCAGTGACCGAGCAGAACGAAGATCTGGTCCAGCGTCTCGAACATGGATCAGTCTCCCCCCGCCGGCGTTCGGGCTGGTATCTCCGCGCCCTTGACGGCCGCCGCAATGGCCGCGTTCGTATGCCTGGTGTCGGCCTTGACCTTCCCCTCCGCGAGCCGCGCATCCACTTGCGCGGCTTCGGCGGGATGAATCTCATGATAATGCTCGTTCGACTTGGCCAGTTGCTTGCGGTCAAGCAGCAGTCCGCCGAAGCGGTCCGTCGTGCTCAGCTCGAACTCCGTATCCATCTTGATAGCTTCAAAGGGGCAAACCTCGACGCATATCTGGCAGCTCATGCAAACGGAGATATCGATGTCGAATCGCGCCGGATAAAACTGCGGCTTGCCAGTAAAGTCCGGCTTCTTGTCAGTGCTTTTCTCGATATAGATGCACTTGGGCGGGCACTCCTTCTCGCATATCTGGCAGGCTACGCAGCGCAGCCCGGCCTCCCAGTCCGCACCGTCGTAGACCAGGAAGGGAAAGTCGCGCGTGGCCTCGATGGGCGCGATGCGCTCCTCGGGATACTGGACGGTCGTCAGCCGCTCCGCGGAGACAAAGCTCCCCGCAAAGTTTTTTGCCGTCTCGGCCATGCCTTTCAGTATCCCCTCGCCTAACAATGAAACCTCCAAGAACAGCTACTAGCTTCTAGCACTTCCTCTTCCGCTTACCAAATTCCGTGAGGTCGCAACTGCCAAGGTCGGCAAGAATAGCTAGAAGCTAATAGCTAAAAGCTAACAGCTGGTTCACCGATCCACTTCCCCCAGCACAATATCCACACTTCCAAAGATCAACACCACATCGGCGACATTCTCGCCCAGAGCCATATCCTCCAGCACCGTCAGATTGATCAAGCTCGGCGGGCGAATCCGATAGCGATAGGGATTCGGCCCTCCGTCGCTGATGAGATAGAAGCCCAGTTCTCCCTTGGGCGCCTCGATGCGTCCGTAGGCCTCGCCCGGCTTGGGCCGGAAGCCGCGAATCTTGGCCTTAGGGTCCATCACCGGGCCGGCGGGAATATCCTTGAGCGCCTGTTCCAGAATTCTGATTGACTCCCGCATCTCCAGCAGGCGAATCATGTAGCGATCGTAAACGTCCCAATGGTCGCCCAGCGGCACGCGGAAGTTGAAGCGATTGTAGATGCCGTAGCCATCCACCTTGCGAATATCGTAGTTCACGCCCGAGGCCCGCAGCATCGGCCCTGTGACCCCGGCATTCACCGCCAGCTCCGGCCGCAGGATGCCGACCCCCTGGGTGCGCGCCATCAGGATTTCGTTCGTGCTCAGCAGCCGGTCCAACTCGTCGACAAATCCCGGCAGCCCGGCCACCACCTTGCGCGTGGCATCCAGCCATGCCGCCGAGGCATCCACGCGGCAGCCGCCGAAGCGCATGTAGTTGACCATCATGCGCGCGCCGGTGAGCTCCTCGAAGAGGTCCAGAATCTTCTCGCGCTCGCGGAAGGCGTACATCAGCGGCGTTCCGCTGGCGCCCATCTCCTGAATCAGAAAGCCGATCGACGAGGCGTGATTCTGAAAGCGCGTCAGCTCGCCCAGAATCACGCGCAGATACTCGGCGCGCTCGGGAACCTCCTGCCCGGTCAGCTTCTCCACCGCCAGCGCATAGGCCCAGTTGTTGGTGAGCGGGCAGATATAGTCCAGCCGGTCGGTAAAGGGCATCGAACCCAGGTAACTCATCCCCTCGGCCAGCTTCTCGTGGTTGCGGTGCAGGTAGCCGAAGACCGGCCTTAGGCGGATTACGCGCTCGCCGTCCAGCGCTACATCCATGCGGAAGACGCCGTGAGTGGAGGGATGGTGCGGCCCCATGGCCACTTCCAGCAGTTCCCCTTCGCCGTCCGGCTCCATCACCGGCGGACGGTTCCAACCCTCCGGTTTGTCCTTCGCTTGAACGAAACCTGATGAGCTCACCTGCCGGCTCCTTCCCGGCCCGCGGCCGCGGCGTCAGCCCGGTGCGCCTGCGCGCGCTTGAGCACCTCGTCGTGCGCAGTCGGCTCGTACTCGAAGTCGTCCGGCTCCACGTAATCGCGGCGCATGGGGTGGTCCTTGAAGTTATTCCACATCAGCAGCCGGCGCAGGTCTGGATGCCCGGTGAAGACAATCCCGAAGAGATCGAAGATCTCCCGCTCCTGAAACTCCGCCGACCGCCAAACAGGAGTCAGCGACGGCAGCTCGACCTGGTCCGAGCGGTTCACCGTGCGCATGCGGATCACGAGCGGCCCCTCGTTCTTCGCAACCGAATACAGGTGATACACCGCCTCCAGATAACCCGGTACAACGCGCTTGCGCGCCTCTTCGACGGCCTCTTCGACTGCTTTCTCAACGCCATCCACGGTCTTGGTCACCGCGCGCGTCACCTTCACTTTTTCCGCAACTTCCTTGTCCGGCCAGTCCACCCCGGTCGCGTTGGATAGGTAATCGAAGAGCAACTCGTCACGCAGAAACATTGCCACCGCAACGGCATGGCTGGGATCAAGCCGCAGCGAGTGCTGCCCGCTGGGGCTCGGGTTGGGCGCAATCTCCAATCCCGCTCCCGGCACGGCCGCCTCGATCGCCACCTTGATCTCTTCCAACGTTTTCATTCCAACAGACCTTAACCTACGACTAGCCAAGGATATTTGACATCTGACCCCGCCGGTCGTCCATCCGATGATCTTGTTGTCCAGACGAGAACAGAGGAGGGCGGCCGGTGGAGACGTTCACAAAGCTGCTTGGCAGCCTGCTGCTATTTGTATATCACTGTTTTGACCGGGTGGCGATCAACGGTTATCTGAGCGGACTGTCCCGGCCGGGGCAGGTGGCTCATTTCTTTCACAACGTGGCCGGCGAGCCGCCGATCGGCAAGGAAGTGCTATTGCGCCGGACCGGCGAGTATCGGGCATCGGTGGAGGCGTTTGCCCGCAACCACGCCCCCATCGCATGGGCTGAGCCCAAGGCGCGCAAAGAGGATTGCGTGCGTGCCGCCCCGCCGCATGGAACGGGCCAGGCAGCGCGGCGTGTATTTCATTCCGAAAAGCATGGAGCGGGGCCAGACCTTCCGCTCCATGGTTCCCCGCTTTGCCACCGGCGATCCCAACTATCGCATTCTGGCGCGCCAGAGAAGCCGCTTCACGAATTACTGCTTCTGCATTCGTGACGAAACACTGGGGCCGATGGCGATGCGCGTGGCCTCCTTCTTTCCCTTTCAGGCCACCTACTATTTCAACGGCCATAACTTTATCGAGAAAAACACTACTGTCCGGTTAAAACTCAAACAGAATCAGTTGGTTGGAGTGAGTTAGCTGTGGATTTGTGTAGTCTTTCTGCTGAAGTGCCTGTGAAATGGGCGTTTTCTCGAACATGGTAACTGAGAGGACTTGCAGCAAAGTGTAGAGTGAGCCGGGCAGAGCGAGGCGCTTTTTGACGATAGCAACCAGCAGGCAGACCGAGATGGCGATCCAGAGTTGCGTCTTGACCGCGTTTTCGCTGGTTCCGTAGAAAGCCTTGATGCGCAGGTGCTGCTTGATCCACTTGAAGAACAGTTCAACCTGCCATCGGCTCTTGTAGCGTGCGCAGATGGTTGCAGCGGGCAGGGTGAACTGGTTGGTGATGAAGACAAGGTTCTTGCCGGTGTCCGGGTCACGGAAGCTGATGCGGCGCAGGTGGCTGGGATAATCCTTGCGGCTCAAGTAGCCGTTGAGAGCGATGGACTGATCGGCGAGGATGCCGGTTTGCTTGTCCGCCGGGCGGGAGTAGATGCGGCAGGCGTCGAGGTTACTCTTAGCGCGAGTGACAAAGAAAGCTCCGGCCAGATGGATGCGGTGCAGCCGGCAATAGTCGAGGTAGCCTCGATCCACCACATAGTAGGCTCCGGACTGGAAAACGATCTGGTCGAGGATGTTTACGTCGTGCGTATCGTCAGTAGTGACGCGGATAAACACGGGAATCGATCCGCGCAGGTCGAGCAGAGTATGCATCTTGACAGCGGACTTGGTGGAACGAAAATGGGCCCAGGGAAACAAACTGAGGCAAAGGTCGATGGTGGTCGAATCCAGCGCGTAGGCGGCTGCGTCGAGATCCATGCCAAGGTCTTCGTTGGCGTAGAGCTTGCGGGCTTGGAGCATCGGCCGTTGCGCCAGTTCGGCAAAGATACGCCAGTCGCGGCTCTCGTTGGCCTCGGCCAGCGTGGAACGCCGCACGGGAGAACGAAAGCCCATGGCATAGAGCTTGGCGGGCTGTGCGCTGAGACAGGCTTCGATGTCGCGCAGACTCTCGCGATAGGTCAACTGCGCAAAGGCCATGGCGCGGAACTGCTCGGCGCAACTGAGGCAGCGCACCCTGCGGTCGCCGCCATAACGGGCCACGCTGCGGGCAAACGAAGTCCAGGGAAGAAAATCCATCAACTGCGCAAACAACAACTTGCCAGCGTTCACCGCCGCCTCCAGAAACGATCTCTGGAAACAGCATCGCGGCAATTTCAAATCGACACCACCCAAAAACAACTGCAACTCATCACAAATCAGAGGGTTGCAACGAGCGAGTTAGATGTTAACCGGACAGTAGTGCGAGAAAAAGTCAATCCACGAAAAGGACGGCTTTCGCAAGAACGACAACGCCTTCCTGGCCGACTTCGGCCTGAAGAAAGGCCTGGATCATCTCGCCGCGGTGAGCGAAAAGCCGCTCGCGGTCACCGGCCGCTTCGCCGCTTTCCAGGCCCAGTGGCTCAACGCGCATGTCGATTCTCCGCTGCTCCAACGCTTGGCGCTGCCCATCGCTTTTAGATCGGCAAAGTACCCTGGCATCGAGATCCACTCGACGCGCATGATCCGGCTGATGGAGGTGTTACTGCACGCCGGAACGGTTGTCTCCGGCTGGACCGCCCGCCAGATCCACGGGTCCATCCCAACCAGTTTCCAGATCGGCACGGACCGCTATGGACTCAGCCGCGATTTGCGCAAACCAAAAGCTCATGGCTTGCTCGCCCGCGACAGAAAGCGGTACGCCTATCGGCTGACAGAGAAAGGAACCAAGTTCGCGCACCTGTTCATCCCCTTTTCACAAACAACTCCGCGGCCCGTTCTCCAGCAGCCTCTTTCACCATCGACACGCTGGCGCCCCCAGGCCAGACAGCAAGCTTGAAACCGCCTTCCGCAAAGCCGGCCACTCCATCCTAAACAACCTTGTACTGCTCCAAGCCGCAAGACAGATGCTGAAGTATCCTTGCTTACGAATGAAACGGCAAGAATCCAAGGGTGAATGCCCCATTTTGCTTCGTCATCTTCTTATTGGCCGCTCTCAATGGCGGAAGTGGCGGATACCGGTGAAGACCATGGCCATGCCCAGCTTGTCGGCGGCGGCGATGACTTCTGCGTCGCGAACCGAGCCTCCGGGCTGGATGACGGCGGTTGCTCCGGCAGCGGCCACGGCTTCCAGTCCGTCGGGAAAGGGAAGAATGCGTCCGAGGCGGCGACCGAGCCCGCAAGGGGCAGCACGGCCTTCATCGCGCCGAACCGGGCGGCGTCCACGCGGCTCATTTGCCCTGCGCCGACGCCGATGGTCTGGCCGTCGCGGGCGTAGACGATGGCGTTGGACTTGACGTGCTTGCAAACGCGCCAGGCGAAGAGCAGGCTGCGCAGCTCCTCGGCCGTGGGCGGACGCCAGGTGACGACCTTCAACTCGGACTCGGCGACGCGGCCGGTGTCGGCATCCTGCAAGAGCAGGCCGCCGGAGACGTGCTTGACGACGGGGCGCGGCTGGGCGGCGCGGACCTCGACGCAGGCGCAGGTTCTTTTTCTGGCGGCGAAGCGCTCGCGGGCTTCGGGGGTGAAGGAGGGTGCGGCGATGGCTTCGACAAAGAGCTTGGCGATCTCGTGCGGCAGCGTCGCGATCCACGGCGCGGTTGATGCCGATGACGCCGCCGAAGGCCGAGACGGGGTCGCAGGCGAGGGCCTTTCGATAGGCTTCGAGGACGGTTGCGCCGGTGGCCGCGCCGCAGGGGTTGGTGTGCTTGACGATGATGACCGCCGGTTCGTCGAACTCCTGCGCCAGCTCCCAGCAGGCGTCGAGATCGACGAGGTTGTTGAAGCTGAGTTCCTTGCCCTGGAGCTGGTGTTGCGCCGGCGATGCCGAGGCCGGAGCCGTCGGCGTAGAGCGCGGCGCGCTGGTGGGGGTTTTCGCCGTAGCGCAGCGACTGCGCCAGCGGGAGGTTGATGCGCAGAGTGGTGGGCAGACTGGCGGTGTCGAGCACGGCTGGAGCGTCCGGCGGCGGGAGCTTCGGCGATGCGGTCGAGCGTGTTGGCGATGGCCGTGTCGTAGGCCGCGGTGGTGGCAAAGGCCTGTCGCGCCAGCCGCCAGCGGGTCTCGCGGCTCAGTGCTCCGTTGGTGTGCTCTTCAGCTCTTCGATCAGAGCGGGGTAGTCGGAGACGCGGGTCACGATGGCCACGTCTTCAAAGTTCTTGGCCGCGGAGCGCACCATCGAAGGGCCGCCGATGTCGATGTTCTCGATCAGATGGCCGAAGGCGACGCCGGGCTGCGCGGCGGTTTTCTCGAAGGCGTAGAGATTGACGACCACCATGTCGATGGGCTCGATGCCGTGGGCGGCGACGGCGGCCTCGTGCTCTTTGTTGCCGCGAATGTAGAGCAGGCCGCCGTGGACGTGCGGATGCAGGGTCTTGACGCGGCCGTCGAGCATCTCCGGAAAGCCGGTCAGGTCGCTGATGTCCTTGACAGCCAGGCCGGCCTCGCGCAGCGCCCGCGCCGTGCCGCCGGTGGAAACCAGTTCCACGCCAAAGCCGGCCAGCGCCTGGGCAAACTCCACCAGGCCGGTCTTGTCGGTTACGCTCAGCAGCGCCCTCCGAATTTGCTTTTCCGCGCTCACGGTATTGCTCCTTTTCGGTTTCGCTCGTCCACGAGGATATTCATCCAGGCGCAGCTTTGGACTGGGGGAGACGCGCGAGGACCAATCTCAAGATTACATCCAAGTCCTGCCTTTGGGCGCGTTTCGCATTTTGGTGCTTGGCGATTGATGACCGCACTGCAACGTTTTCAGAAATGCATTACAGTGAAGCTATGGGAAGCTCTCCCACCCTGCCCACGCCCCATGGACTAAGACAGGTTCTTGGAGGTTCTGATTCCGGCCCGGCGGTACGCCCGCCGGACACGGATTATGGCTTTCGTCCGCAACCCGTCCGCCGCCCGCGGCGCTGGTGGGCAGTCGCCCCGGCCACATACTTGCTGGTCAGCATCAACTGCGCGGTCTTTGTGGCCATGGTGGCTAATCACGCGGGCATCTGGAGCCCATCCCCAGAGGTCTTGATGCACTGGGGAGCGAACAACGCCGGTTCGGTGCTCATTCAGGGCCAATGGTGGCGCATTGTGACCGCGATGTTCGTTCATGTGGGGATCATTCACCTGGCCACGAACATGTGGTGCCTGTGGAATCTGGGCCTGCTGGCCGAACCGCTGCTGGGGTCGGCGGGGGTACTGGCGGTCTACATTCTGACGGGCGCGGCCGGCAACCTGCTATCGACGTTCTACAACTGGTGGACAAACAACGCTGACTGGACCAGGTACCATGCCGGATGGGTGGGCCACCACGCGCTGGGCGAGGTTTTTGACCCCACCTACGTGTTTCCGCCTGGCGCGGGAGCTTCAGGCGCCGTCTTTGGCATCGCCGGAGCGTTGATCATCCTGCTCAAGTCTAACCGGTTGCCTGTGCCGGCTGTGGAATTGAGAAGGCTGCGAAAATCGGTCATCTATTTCGCCGCAATCAACCTGGTCATCCCCGTCACCTTCAACTTTGGCGCCGCGGCAATGCACACCGGGATGCGTATCGACAATATGGCCCACCTAGGCGGCTGCTCCTGTGGTTTGCTTTTTGCGGCGCCGCTGGTGCCCAGGCTCGGGTCGCCGCGGTCCGTCTTCCGGGAGCGCCTGCGCATGGCCGTGGCCATGGTGGTAGGAATCCTGGTGCTCTTCGGCTTCTACCTGACCAAGTTGCCGGGGTAGAACTGTCTGAAATGAGCCAAGATAGCTGCTGTTCAAACGTTAAAGCTGTGTTAACATTGAACCTCAAGGAGCTGGCAGACCCCCACTCGACCCCGCTGGAACTAACCTCGTGAATCTGTATCTCATGCGCCACGCCAATGCCGGACTTGCTCGCGGGAACCCGGCTCTCGACGCCAAGCGGGCCCTCATCAAGGAAGGCAAGGAGCAGTGCATCCTGATGGCCCGCTTGATGAATGCGCTCAAGGTGCAGGTGGACGTAGTCGTCTCAAGCCCGCTCAAGCGCGCCTTGCAGACCGCGCAATTTGTGGCCACGGAGATGGGCTACGAGGCCAAGGTCGAAGTCAGCCCGGCCCTGGCGCCCGGCGGCAGCTACGCCGATTTCCAGGAGATGCTGGCGAAGTATGCGGACCGTGAGGGTGTGCTGGCCGTGGGCCATAACCCCAACGCCTTCCAGTTCCTCGGCCGGCTGATTACCGGCAACGGCGCCGCCGCCATTCGCATGAGAAAGGGCACAGTGGCTCGCGTTGACCTTGACCGCCATCCGCCACTGCTGCAATGGCTCATCGATCCCCGCATGGCCCGGTCAATTTACTTGAGCGTGCAAAAGAGCTCCCGGCCAAAGACCTCGCGGAAGTAGCCGGCCTCTTTGCGCAGCGACCAAAGCTCCAGCTCCGCGCCCATCCGGCCCTGCTCCAGTTCCAGGTAAACCCGCTTCGGATAGATCTTGACCGACACGCGCAGCACGTCGGAGGCCCGGTCCTGGTTCAACGCCTCGGCCAGCCGCAAGAGCGCCACGGCCCGCCCCACATGCCCGTGCTCCCCGGCGGGAAGATTCCTGAGCGCCCGATCCCCGGGCTGCGGACTGCTCTTGCCCAGGTAGCGGGCAATCGCCGAGATCGTCGTCCGCTGCAATTGCGTATAGCCGTAGATCTCGGAGCTGGAGACGATGTACTGCGTGTGCCTGTGGCGTCCCTGATGATTGATGAAGTTGCCTGTATCGCGGAGGACGGCCGCCGCGGCCAGCCAACTCTCGTACTCCGGCGGCAACCGATGCAAGATCTTCAGCTCGCGGAATAACTGCACCGCGTGGGCGCGCACCGGCTCCGCCTTCCTGGGATCGACCCCATACCGCCGTGCCGTCGCCAGCACACTCTCCCAGCGCTCGTGCTCGAACTCGCGGTGCGCCGACGCCCGCGCATCCTGCTCGGCCAGCATCTGGACCAGAATCCCATCCCGCAGCCCCAGCGGGGAGTAGCGAAACCCCGCCAGTCCAAAGCTCTCCAACAGCTCTGCGAAGACCTGCGTGCCGGCCACAACGATCTCCGCGCGCCGCGGTCCAATTCCAGGAACGGCCTCCCGCTCCGGCAGCGTCATCTTTTCGAGCTTCGCGGCCAGCCTGCGCGCCTCGCGGGTCGTCACCGTTCCCGCCGGCGCCACAATTCGATTCGGGTCCGGCTTGACCGTCGCCGCCGCCCCTGTCAGTGCTTGAATTGGCCTTCCAACCATCTTGCCGGCCGATCTCCGGGCCGGTTTCCCAGAGCCTCTGGCCGCCTTGACGTTGGCGGCATTGCCCCGGCCCGCGCAAGCCTCGCTCAGCGCCGCCGCCGTGCCGGAGGTGGCGATCACCAATCCCACACCTTCCGGTTGAATCCTCTTGCGCGCCCGCCTCAACTCGCGGCCGATGAACTGCCTCATTCGCGCCAAACCCTCCGCCGGCGCAGGGTCGGTGGGCAGGAACTCCTCGGTCAGCCGCACCGCTCCCAGCGGCACGCTGACGGTCTCCTTTATGCGTTTGTGTTCGGAGAGCGTGATCTCGCAGCTTCCCCCGCCCAGGTCCACCAGCAGAACGCGGCCACCCAAGCCCGGCTCAGGCCCTGCCTCGCCGCCCGCCATCACGCCGAGATGAATCAGCCGCCCCTCTTCAAGTCCGGAGATGATCTCCAGCGCCCAGCCGGTCTCCGCCTTTACCCAGGCTTGAAAGGCCGCCGCGTTGCGCGCATCGCGCGTGGCCGACGTGGCCACCACTCGAATTCGATCCACCCCATGCGCCTGCGCCGCCCGCTGGAAGCGCTTCAACGCTCGCAGGGTCGCCGCCATCGCCTCCGGCGAAATCAGCCCGGACTCAAAGACGCCGGCCCCCAGCCGCGTGACCTCGCGATCCTCGGCCAGCGTCTTCAAGCTGTGGGACACGACCTTTGCGATCCTCATTCTGCACGAGTTGGAGCCGACATCGATAGCGGCAAAGGTGGTCATAGGGGTTTGAGTTGGTCTCCAGCAAGTGGAATCTGCCTCTGGGGCCAAGATACACGACAGCGCCGCCGGCGCGCTGTGAAGACTCATCCACACTTTGCGGAAGAGAGCGCAACGGAAAGCCAATCTCTCGAAGCTGCCTCAGAGAGGACTTGGCCGGCCAGATCCCAACCTTCCTAATGCTTCAACACCAGGACAAGCAGGATTGCAACCGCCAGAAGGATGAGCACGACAAGCAGCCCAATCAACACAGGCATCATCTGCTGCAACTTCCCCATCCCCGCATCGGGCGGCTTCGCCGGCGGCGCTTGCGGCGCGGCGGGCATCGGCGGCGGAGCCGGGGCATACATTCCAGGCTGCGGCAGGCTGCCGGCTGCTGGCGGCATGGCTGGGGCAGGCGGAGCGTAGTTCATGGGAAGAGCGGGCGGCGGCATCGGCGGGGGGTAGACGCCCGGCTGCGGCATCGCGCCCATTGGCGGCGCGGCAGGGAGCGGATAACTGGGCATTGGGGGCGGGGAAAACGAAGCGGGGGCTGGAGGCGGGGGGCCACCATCCGTGCCGGCGCGCCGGGCCGAGGGGTTCGTCAACGGAAAAAATCGCGCCGGACCGCTGGCGGGTGAACGGCACGATGCGGGTTGGACGATTTTCGTCGCGAGTTTCCCGCGCTGGGCACTGTGGCCGAAGTCGAAACCATGGGCGGTCTGCTAGGTGCTCTGCTGGGCGTGGTGCCGGCGGCGGGGGAATCAGCCGCCTTTCGCGGCCTGCAATTGACGGCGGAGGCCGCCGATGAACGGCGGGTGCGCCAATTGATCGTCCAACGGACCAACCGATGAGCACCGGCCTGATCAATGCTCTGGTTCTGGCGGCCTCTCGGCCCCATCACTATTTCCGGCATGGAAGCGGGCGTTTTCGCCTTGAACCGCCTGCGGGTGCGCCGGTTGGCCCGCAGCGGCAATCCAGCCGCCGCCTTCTCCACGGCTTTCTCGAAAATCAGGAACGTTTCTTATGGACCATCGTCGTCGGCAACACGCTGGCCAATTTTATTATCCTGGGTCTGGTGGTGGTCGAATTGCACGAGTGGCTTCTGGGCTATCGCGCCTGGAATATCGCGGTTTTCGCCGTGGTGGTTTTTTTGTTTTATGCCCTGTTCGATTTGTTGCCCAAAATGTTGTTTCGTGCTCATCCCAACCAGTCGTGTCTTT
>CAWCWQ010000131.1:0-72761 GCA_963799145.1 uncultured Acidobacteriaceae bacterium
AAAAGAAAATTGAGAGCGTCGCGCGCACATCCCCGCCCCCAATGTTGCTCTCATATCCAGCATGGGTCAGTCGTTTCACTATCAGGGTACTGAGGTTCTGATGTCAGCCACAGCCCAGCCTGCTCCTCAGCCCCGTAACTGCCCAGCCAATAACTCCTTCGTCATCAAAAGCAGCCCTTCGCGAATCGCAATCCCGCACGCACGTGGGGTCGAAAAAGAAACCGGGCCGTTTTCCGATGTCACCATACCCACCCTCCCCCAGAGCGGAGGCGCGCGTTTCTCTTCCCCACGCCAACGGCAACAGAAAGCCGCCCCTAAAGCAGCGCCCCCCGCCCGCTGGTGACCTCCGCATAGCGGTGCACCCGCACCGACATGCACCAGGCCGAAGCCGACCATCATCGTCATCATCACCGTGCCGCCGTAGGAGAGCAGCGGCATGGGCACGCCCACCACCGGCGCCAGGCCCATGACCATGGCGCCGTTGATCAGCACGTAGAGGGCGAAGGTGGCGGTCACGCCCGCGGCGCCCAGGCGGCCGAAATGGCTGTGGGCGATGGCTGGCGATGCGCAGGACGATGAAGATCACCGCCGCATAGAGCAGCAGGACGACGATGCAGCCGACGAAGCCGAACTCCTCGGCCAGGGTGGCGAAGATGAAGTCGGTCTGCTTCTCCGGCAGGAAGTTGAGCTGGCTCTGGGTGCCCAGGCCGAAGCCCTTGCCGAGCAGCCCGCCGGAGCCCAGCGCGATCTTGGACTGCATGATGTGATAGCCGGCGCCGGACGGGTCGGCCTCGGGGTTGCAGGAAGGTGAGCAGGCGCGTCGCGCTGGTAGGCCTTGCAGCACGAACATGAACGGCCAGCGGCACCGCCGCGCCGGCCAGCGAGCGCCCGCGGCCGACGAGCGCGCAGGCTGAGGCCCGCCAGGATCATCATCAGCCACGCCGGTGGCGGCGAGCAGGATGCGCGGTGCCGAGGTCCGGCTGCTTGGCCACCAGCGCCGCCGGCACGGCGATCATCGCCGCCGGGATCAGCAGCCACCACGACAAGCGCGCCTGCTTGGCCGGACAGGCCGTGGTAGAAGCGCGCCAGGGCCAGCACCAGGCCGATCTTCATGATCTCCGAGGGCTGGAATGGCGGATCGGGCCGAGATCGCAGCCAGCGCTGGGCGCCCAGGTCGAGTGGCCTGCGCCACCACCACCGCCAGCAGCAGCAGCAGGCCGATGGCCGTAGAGCGGATAGGCGATGGCGAACCAGACCCGCAGGTCGACCATGCGCCAGCGCCGATCATCAGCAGCGAAGCAGAAGCCGAAGCGGATCAGGTGCTGCGGCCGCCCAGGGCGTCCACTGAGCCGCCGGCGATGGAATAGAGCATCAGCGCCGCCGGCGCCGGCGATGACGGCAGAGCAGCCGGCGCAGAGGTCCAGTCGATCTCGCCGAGCTTGACGATCAGCCGCTCGCGCTCGCCGGGACGGGTCAGGGCGCTGGCGGTCATGTGGCGGCGTCCGGCGTCGGTCGGCGGTGGCGGCGTCGGGCGACGTCGGCCGTCGGCCGGCGGCGGCTGCCGGCGCTCGGGCAGCGGCTGGGCTGATCGATGCGGGCGCGCACCTCCGGGTCCTTCAGCAGCGCCACGCGCATGATCTCGCGCGCCTTGGGCGCCGCGGCCTCGGCGCCGAAGCCGCCGTGCTCGACCAGCACGCTCATGGCGTAGCGCGGATCGTCAGCCGGCGCGAAGGCGATGAACCAGGCGTGGTCGCGCAGTGTCCCAGGCGCCCTGCGCGCCGTGCGCGCCGTGGCCGCCGCCGTAGCTGTGCGACTGGGCGGTGCCGGTCTTGCCGGCCATCTTGATCGGCCCGAGGCCCAGGTCGGCGCGGCCGCCGCGGCCGTGCCGCTGGCCTCGGTCACCGCGGCCATGGCGTCGCGCACGAAGTCGATGTGCTCCTGGGCGAACGGCAGGTCCGGCGCCAGCGGCGCCGGAGGGCTGCATCGACGCCGCCGATCGACTGCGATCAGGCGCGGGTTGAGCGCCTTGTCGCCGTTGGCCAGGCGCGCGGCCTGCACGCAGAGCTGCAGCGGATTGACGTTCACATAGCCCTGGCCGATGCCCATGCTGGGCGTCTCGCCGGGGTGCCAGACCGGGATCCGTGCGGGAAGGTCGCGGCGCTTCCAGGCGGTGTCGGGCACCAGGCCCGGCTTCTGGCCCGGGATGCCGATGTCGAAGAGCTGGCCCAGGCCGAACTGGCGCGCCATGGCGGCGATCGGGTCGGGCCCGACCGACCAGGGCGCGTCTGGTAGAAGTAGATGTCGCAGGAGTGTGGCGATGGCGCCCGTGCATGTCCGAGCGTGCCGTGGCGCCTTGTCGCAGTGCCAGACCTGGCCGCCCCAGGACCAGACCCGTTGCAGGTGTAGCGTGTGCTCGGGTCGGATGCCCGTTCTCCAGCGCGGCCAGGGCGACCATGGTCTTGAAGGTCGAGCCCGGCGGATAGGTGGCGGTCAGCGCCTTGTTGAACAGCGGCTTGTGGTCGTAGTCGGCCAGCGCCTGGTAGTCCGGCCCGGTCAGCGCCCTTGACGAAGCGGTTGGCGTCGAAGCTGGGCGCCGACAGCATGCAGAGGATGTCGCCGGTGCGGCAATCCATCATCACCGCCGCGCCGCTGTCCTCGCCGAACACCTCCAGCGCGCGGTTCTGGATGTCGGCGTCGAGGGTCAGCGCGCACGTCCTGCGCCGGGGGTCGGCGGCGATGTCGCCGGCGGGGTCCTCGCGCACCACCCGGCCCTTGACGTCGACCTCGACCTTCTGGCCGCCGGCCTTGCCGCGCAGATCGCAGGTCGTAGGACTTCTCGACGCCCCTGCTTGCCGATCCGGAAGCCGGGATTGAGCAGGATCGGATCGGCGTTGGGCGCCGGTCCTTGGTCGACGTCGTCCTTGCGAGACCTTGGCGACATAGCCGATCACGTGGGCGAAGGCGCCGCCGAAGGGATAGACCCGCGACCTCGCCCATGTCGGCGGTGCACGCCGGGCAGCTCCGGCGTGCGCACGTTGACGCGGGCGAACTCCTCCCAGGTCAGGTCGTCGGCCACGGCCACCGGCGCACGTGCGCGGGCGCGTCGGTCGATCTCGTCGCATCAGCCGGCGGCGGTGGGCGTCGTCAGCGGGCACCAGCTTCGGCAGCCGGTCCAGCGATGCGCGTCGACGTCGGTGGTCTCGTCGCGGCTGACAGCAGCAGGCGGAAGTCGGGCCGGTTGGAGGCCAGCACCACGCCGTTGCGGTCGAGGATCGGCCGCGCGGCGGCGGCATGCAGGCGGAACTTGAACTGGTTGTGTCGGCGACAGCATCTTGTAGCGGCCGGCCTCGACCAGCTGCAGGTGCGCCAGCCGCGCCGCCCAGCGCCAGCAGGCCCACGCCCGCCACGCCGCCCATCAGGAAGGCGCGGCGGTGGAACACCGCCCTGCCGCTCGTTGACCTCGTTGAAGAAGATCGACGGTTCGTGTCATCGGAACCGCACGTCGGCGTCCTCGATACCGCTCGATCAGGCGATGGGCGAAGGGAAACAGCACGACGGTCGACCAGGAATTGCCAGACCGACCGCCGAGCAGGTTCGGCGCGCTGCCGGCGTGCTCACGGTGATCGGACGAAGCCGACGCCGAAGGCCAGCGGCGGCAGGCCGCGGCGTACCAGCGCCCACAGGACGCCGAAGCTCCTGGCCGGTCAGGATCAGCCGCGGACGGCCAGCACGGATCGCATAGGCCGCCAGCAGGCACAGCGGCCACAGGCCCAGCGGCGCCGCCCCAGAGCAGGTCCAGGAACAGGCCCAGGACCAGCGAGCGCGAACGGCGCCAGCATCGAGGGCCGGATCACCGCCCAGGCGAAGGCCGGGGCCATGGGGAACACCGGCTCGGGCAGCTGCAGGCCGAAGACGCGGATCGGCAGCGGCCAGCAGCAAGGTCGCGAGACGCAGATCAGCGCCGGCACGCCAGCCAGCGCCAGGGGTCGAGCGGCCGAGCCGCAGCGCAGGCGCTCCGGCGAGTCATGGGCGGCCGCCGGGTGCGCGTCGGTGGCGTCAGGGCTGGCCGCCGCGGCGCGCCGGCGGCCGGGTCGGCGGCCGCCGCTGCGCGGGCGGCGCCGGCGGCGGGCGGCGGCGGGCGGCGGCGGCGGCGCCGGCCGTGGCGGCCGGGCTGGCAGGGCCGCGGTCGTCGCGGCGCGGCAGGTCGTCGGCGCCAGGGCCGGCTCGGTCGAGCTGGCTGAGAAGTCCTTGAACAGCAGGATCCGCACGAAGTCGATCGGCGCGGCGTCGGAGTCCAGCGCCACGCGCCAGGCGCCGTCCAGGCCCTTGCACCGCCGACGCCCACCGGCAGGCCGCGCGGAAGCACCCCGCCGTCGCCGGAGGTCAGGATCCGGTCGCCCGTCCTGCACCGGGTCGTGCGCCGCGCAGATAGGCCAGCTTGGGATTGGGCGCCGCCGTCGCCGGTCAGGATGGCGCGGCGCGTTGGTGCGGGCGACCAGCACCGGCGTGCGGCTGTCGACGTCGGT
This sequence comes from uncultured Acidobacteriaceae bacterium, assembly GCA_963799145.1. Taxonomy (GTDB): domain Bacteria; phylum Acidobacteriota; class Terriglobia; order Terriglobales; family Acidobacteriaceae; genus Telmatobacter. Next base: position 4,527 of record CAWCWQ010000131.1, read on the forward strand.
CAGCAGCAGGACCCGGCTGGCGCCGTCGGCGACGCCGACGACCCGGCCGACCAGGCCGTGCTCGCTCATCACCGGATTGCCCATCGATGACGCCCGTGCTCGGCGCCGGCGTCGGCCAGGCGGGTGTTGGCGAAGGGGCCGCGCGCGTCGAGCGATCGATGCGGGCGGTGACCATGGGCATCGGCGGATCGGTCTTCACGCCCAGCAGGGCGCGGTAGCGGGCGTTCACGTTCGCGCAGGGCGATGGCCTGGTCGCGCCAGCCGCTGCAGCTCCGCGAGCTCGCGCGCGCAGCTGGCGGTTCTCGCGACGCCGGCGAAGAAATAGTCGCGCACGGCGTCGACGCCGCCGCCGGTCCAGCGGACCGGGCGCCGACAGCACGCCGCTGACCGGGCCTGGCGACGGTGTCGACCACGTCCGCGCGCGGCGCCGTAGGCGCCGGGCCTGCACGGTCTCGCGCCGGTCGCCGATCAGCAGGGCGACGGCGATCACGACGGCGACGATCACGGCGACCGCGGCCGGTCCAGGTCAGCGGCAACCTTGATATCGCTCAAAGGACCGTCCCGAGAGGACACCTCGATCGCCTCCCGGCGCAGCGCTCATCGCGCCTGGCGACGTCGCCTCAGGGCCGACTCTAGACAGAGGCTGGATTCCAGCACGCCCTTCATCCATTTGCGGGTGTTCGAGCACCTTGCCGCAGCCGAGCGCCACGCAGGACAGCGGATCGTCGGCCACCGTCACCGGCAGGCCGGTGTGGTCGCGGATCTCCAGCGTCCAGGCCGCGCAGCAGCGCGCCGCCGCCGGTGAGCATGATGCCCTTGTCGGCGATGTCGGCGGCCAGTTCCGGCGGCGTGGCTTCCAGCGCCACCTTCACCGCCTCGATGATCTGGGCGACCGGCTCGGCCAGGGCGTCGGCGGCCTGCTTCTCGCTGATGCGCACCTCGCGCGGCACGCCCTGCATCAGGTCGCGGCCCTTGACCTCGATGGCCAGGCCCTCGCCGTCCTCGGGCGCGCGGGCGGTGCCGATCTCCTTCTTGATCCGCTCGGCGGTGGTCTCGCCGATCAGCAGGTTATGGTGGCGGCGCATGTAGCTGATGATCGCCTCGTCCATCTTGTCGCCGCCGACCCGCACGCTGCGCGAATAGACGATGCCCGACAGGGACAGCACCGCCACCTCGGTGGTGCCGCCGCCGATGTCGACCACCATCGAGCCGGTCGGCTCGTGGATCGGCAGGCCGGCGCCGATGGCCGCGGCCATGGGCTCGTCGATCAGGCCGACCCGGCGGCGCCGAGGCGTTCAGGCAGCTGTCGTTGATCGCCCGGCGCTCGACCGCCGTGGCGCCGGACGGCACGCAGACGATCACCTTGGGGTTGACGAAGCCCTTGCGGTTGTGCACCTTGCGGATGAAGTACTTGATCATCTCCTCGGCGACTTCGAAGTCGGCGATGACCCCGTCGCGCATGGGGCGGATGGCCTCCATGTGGCCGGGCGTGCGGCCCAGCATCTGCTTGGCCTCGATGCCCACGGCGTGGACCATCTTGCGGCCGCCGACGTTGCGCAGGGCCACCACCGAGGGCTCGTTCAGCACGATGCCCTTGCCCTTCATGTAGACGAGGGTGTTGGCGGTGCCGAGGTCGATGGCGATGTCGTTGGAGATGACGCCGAAGAGGGACGAGAACATTCAGGTCTCGGGTCGATGGTTGGAGCAAGCGGGCCATCGCGACAAACGCGCCGAGCTCGATAGGTCGCGGAAGCCGTCGCGCCTCGACGCGGCTCGGCGGCCTTCGACGAAGGCTCATGAGACGAGGCGCGTCGTGTGCCCCGCACGGGACGCCGAATTCAAGGACATTAATCTTGCACGGCCCGCCGCGGCGCCTTAGCCCAGGGCCGCCAGCGCCCACGCCGAGCGGCGGTCACGGCCGGCGGCGGCGATCTGCCAGAGGCTCAAGCCGCTCGGCGAACAGGCGGCGCCCGGCGAGCGGCGGCGATCGGCATCTCCACCACCCCGACCGCGCGCACCGGTCCGGCCGGCGACAAGGCGAAGGCGGTGAACCAGCAGGCCGAGGCCGGCCGCGCCGAAGAAGCCCGCCGCGCAGCGACCGCGCCAGCGCGCGCAGGGTCGCCGCGCAAGCGCGGCCCGATCGGTCGCCGACCAGCCAGGCCGCCGAGCGCCGGCCGACTGCATCGCCTGGACGAGTGACGCAGGGTGACGGGCGGCCAGCACCGGGTGGTCCGGATGCGAGCGCCAGGGCGCGCTGGCGGAAGGCGTTGGCGGACAGCCGAAGCCGCCGCCGGCCATCAGGCCGAGCAGGGCGCCGCGCGATCCGGCTCATCGGCCGCCCTCCGCCCGGCGGGGCCAGCCAGGCGCGACCAGGCCGGCGGTGGCCAGCGCCAGGCCCAGCCACTGCCAGCCGTCGAGGCTGTCGCCGAACGCCAAGGCCGATCAGGGCGGCGAAGCGGGAGCGAGCTCTGCTGGAACGCCGTGCCCAGGGCGAAGCTGGACGCGGCGCATGGAGACCAGCATGCGCCGCCGTCGCCAGGATCTGGGCGCGCGCCGCCCACGGCGCAGGCGGCCAGAAACTCGGCCCGAACGCCGATGGGCGCCGTCGGCTAGACGACGCCGCCACGGCGACGAAGACGAGCGCGAACGGCAGGCCGAACAGGAACCGCACCAGGGTCGCGCCCCACGGCCCCGCCTCGGCGAGCAGGCCGCGCTGCAGCGGCGTTGCGCGCGACCTGCAGGGCTCGCCGCGCCGATGGTGATCGGGATCCACCACATGGCCTTGGCGCCGCGATGCGGGTTCAGTGGCGCGCGTGCGCGGCGGCGATCGCGCGCACCAGCTCGGGGTTCGCGCCCGCCGCGGCCAGAGCGGCGGCGGGAATGACCACCGCCAGGGCGCAGGCCTGAACCACGTGAGCCAGATCGAATTGCACCGCCAGACCGCCCGCCCTGGCGTCCAGCCAGACCGACAACGGCGGAGACTCCGAACCCGCCGCCACGGCGTCCCGGCAATCGGCGTCATGCCCCATCGCCGTGGCGCCATAGCCTTTGAGATAGAGCGCGTGCAGACTGGGAGAGGTAAGAGCGACCGTGCGCGTGCCATCCATGCCGGCCTGCAGCGTAAGCTTGCCGACCAGGGCGGGCGGCAGAAGCGTGGCCCAGTCCACCGGCCGTCCGGTCTCCAGATCATAGACGATCGACATCGTCCCCGTCGCCGGATGGGCGCCGCCGCAGAAGCATCGTCGGGGATGACGTAGCTGAGGTAGCGCGGCCCCGCCATCGTCACCTCAACCTGGCGCGACCAATCAGCATCGGGGGCCGCCGGACCCTCCGCGTCGCGGCGACATTGCGCGGCCGCCTTGGCCACGGAGCCATCCAACTGGCGCACGGCGACGTTGATGCGCCGCTCGGCGGCGTCGACCGGCGCCGCGATCCGAGGCATGGCCGCGACGCCCTTGGCCACCGGCGATGGTGTGATCATCGTAACCGCGCGATCGGCGGCGTCCGCGCCGTGAGCCAACGCCGCCGCGAAACAGCCGGCGAGGACGGCGCGCATCCTGATCCTCGCCGGGTCCAGCGCCCTCAGAAGCCGCTGGCGGTGATCGGCGCCGGGGCGCTCTTTTCCTTGCGGGCGAAGAGGTTGTTGAGCGCGTTGACATAGGCCTTGGCGCTGGCGGTCAGGGTGTCGGTGTCGGCGGCCTGGCCGGTGGCGATGCGGCCGTCCTCCTCCAGCCGCACCGAGACCTGGGCCTGGGCGTCGGTGCCCTCGGTGACCGCGTGCACCTGGAACAGGCGCAGCACCGCGGCGTGCGGCACGAGCTGCGTGGATGGCGTTGAACACCGCGTCCACCGGCCCGTCGCCGGTGGCCGTGGCCGTGCGTCTCGACGCCGTCGACGACCAGGGTCAGGTGCGGCCTCCTGCGGGCCCTCGGTGCCGGCGATCACCCGCAGGCGCTTGACCTGGATGCGGTCGGCGCCCCGGGCCAGGGCGTCGTCGACCAGGGCGATGATGTCGTCGTCGAAGACGTCCTTCTTCTTGTCGGCCAGGTCCTTGAAGCGGCCGAAGGCCTCGTTGAGGGCGTTCTGGCCGAGGTCGTAGCCCAGGCGCCTTCAGCTTCTCGCGGAAGGCGTGGCGGCCGGAGTGCTTGCCCATCACCAGGTTGGAGCCGCCCTGGCCCGACGTCCTCGGGCTGCATGATCTCGTAGGTCTCGGCGTTCTTGAGCATGCCGTCCTGGTGGATGCCGGCCTCGTGGGCGAAGGCGTTCTTGCCGACGATGGCCTTGTTGAACTGCACCGGAAAGCCGGTGATGGCCGAGACGTAGCGGCTGGCGCGGGTGATGTGCTGGGTGTCGATGCGCGGTGGCGAAGGGCAGGCGGTCGCCGCGCACCTTGCAGGGCCATGACGATCTCTTCCAGCGCGGCGTTGCCGGCCCGCTCGCCGATGCCGTTGATGGCGCACTCCACCTGCCGCGCGCCGGCCTGCACGCCGGCGAGGCTGTTGGCCACCGCCAGGCCCAGGTCGTTGTGGCAGTGGGCGGAGAAGATCACCCCGTCGGCGCCCGGCACGTTCTCGATCAGGTCGCGGAAGATCTCGCGCGTATTCGGAGGGATAGGTGTAGCCGACCGTGTCGGGGATGTTGATCGTGCTGGCGCCGGCGCGGATCGCCGCCTCGACGCAGCGGCGCAGCACGTCGCGCTCGGTGCGGGTGGCGTCCTGGGCCGACCATTCCACGTCGCCGCAGAGGTTGCGGGCCAGGGTCACCGAGCCGGTGATCGGCTCGATGCACCTCCTCCGGGCGTCATGCGCAGGATGTGGTCGCGGTGCTGAGGGGCTGGTGGAGATGAAGGTGTGGATGCGGCCGCGCTTGGCCGGGCGGATCGCCTCGGCGCAGCGCTCGATGTCGGCGACGCCGGCGCGGGCCAGGCCGCAGACGGTGCTAGCACAGGCGAACTGAACCAGGTACACCAGAACGGTCGACGTATTGAGACCGGTGAGCGAATCCCGGAAGGCGAGGACGAAGCTGGAGTCTTCCGTCACTCCCAGGCCTTCGCGCAGGCGCTGCTGCTTGAGTTGCCCCGCGCCCTTGTCGGCATAAGCGGCCGAATAGTCGATCGTGCCGTGCGCCGTGCCGTAGCGGTTGTTGTAGACCACCAGCGCGCGCTCGCCGCCCTTGCGGTTGGAATAGGCGAAGACATTCTCGTCCACCGAGCCTGAGGCCCTGAAAAAGTCATAGAGCAGGAAGTTGCTGCTTTCGGCAAAGAGCCAGCGCCGATGCAGCAGCGGAGCAATCTCCCGTTCGTGCCTCTCTACCAGCCAGCGGTCGGCGCTCTCTTCGTAGCGGGGCCACTGGTACTCCATCCCGTACTTCTCTGAAAATCCCTCGATCTGGCCATGCCCGAACATCGGCAGGCCGGGCAGCGTGGCCATCATTGCCGCCACGCCGAAGCATTTGTCGCCCTTGCCGAACTGGTCGATCGCCGTGCGCTCGTCGGGATTGCTCATGAAGTTCACGTAGCGCTTCATGATGTCGGGATCGAACTCCAGGGTGTTCTTGATTACCGAGCGGTACTTGGCGTTCTCCTCGTCGCGCATCATGTTCATGAAGGCGCTGTTGTACACGCGGTGCATGCCCAGCGTGCGGACGAAGTAGCCCTCCATGAGCCAGAAGGCCTCGGCCAGCAGCAGCGTGCCGGGAACCTCGGCGGCCACGCGATCTACCACCTCGCGCCAGAACTCCTTCGGCATCAAGCGGTCGAATTCGGCCTGGCTCATGCCGTATTCGGCTCGCGAGGGAATGGCCCCGCTGGCCCCCGGCCCAGGGAACCACAGCCGGTGAAAGTGCCGCTTGGCCAGTGTCATCGCGGCGTCGAAGCGAATCACCGGAAAGAGCCGCGCCACATGCAGGATCGTCTGGATTACCTGCTCTCGCGCCGCCGGATTCAGGTAGTCGAGCTGTGCGGTATCGTTCCAGGGAAAGCTGGTGCCGTCGTTGCCGTGGTAGATGTAGCGCGTCTCGCCGCTGGCGCGGTCGCGCCGCCGGAAGACCACCGCGGCGTCGCTCTGCTCGAAGTAGTGGTCCTCGATCTTGATCTCCACGCGCCCGTCGTGGGAGAGATCGGGGCCGTTGAAGCTGTAGGCGGGATAAGGCGCGTCTGGCCGGGAAATAAACCAATCCGGGTGCTCGATCACCCAGGGCGAGTCGATGCCCATGTGGTTCGGCACCATATCGCTGGCCAGCCTCACGCCGTGCCGGTAGGCCCGGTCGCGCAGGTTCGTGTACGCTGCCTTGCCGCCCAGATCCTCGGCGATCGAGTAGTCGAAGAGCGAGTAGGCCGATGCCACGGCGTCGCGGTTGCCGCACAGTTGCTTGATCGTCTTTGACGCGCGGCTGCGCTCCCACACGCCGATCAGCCACAGCGAGTTGAGTCCCCGCCGCGCCAGGGTAGCAAGCTCCTCGTCGGGTATGTCATCGAGGCGGGCAATTCTGCGGCCGTACTGCCTGCTCAACTGCGCCAGCCACACGTATGTGCTCTTTGCGATTAGCACCGCGGTGGGCATCCAGGCCGTGTCTGGGCTGAATTTCTCGTATTCGTGGGCCGGATCGCCGAATGTCGGCACTTCGGAAGGACCTGCTGCTGCGGGCCATTGCTGCTTGCCCCGCCGGCCCGCGCCCGGCGGATGGAACTGCATCCAGATGGCCAACTCCTCTTCGTGCAGAATCTCACCGCCCAAAAGCAGCAGCCGCTCCAGGCTCTCGCCCAGCAGCGGTTTCCAGAGGAGACGGATCAGTGCTAGCTGCTCCCGGAGCGAACGCGGAGAGGCCAAAGCGGGCGCCCGCAGCAGTTCCAGCAGCGTGACGGGATTCGATCCTGGGAGCGGAATCAACGGGCGAGTGGCGAAGTAGGCGGGCAACAGTTCCGCCACCTGGCGATAAACCGTCTTTTCCGCCAAGGTCTTCTCTTCAAACAACTCCTCAAACGGCTGAAAAGCCTCGTTGCGGTTGGCTATCCACAGCAACAACAGCTCTTCCATCGCCGCCGCACGGTGGGATGTTCCATCGGTCTCGCCTGCCAGCCATTGCTCGGGCGTCTCCATGCCCCGCGTCACGCTGATCCCCGGAAAATGCTCGACGAACCCAAGCAGGAGTTTGTCCAGAGCCTCAGAACCGACCCGCTCTGAAAACCAGCCCAGCGCGCCGGTCATTGTCTCGGGATCGAACCGCTCACGGTAGCGCGCGATCAGTACGTGGCTGGCCTCGTCGATCAGACCCATGGCGTAGAGCGCACCGGCGTGAACCGCCAGGTCCGGGTGCTTTTCGACCTCGCGCACCTGGTTTATCCGCTGCGTGAACTCGCGGCACGCCCCTAGATTTGCGAAAACAACGTTCCCCGTAAAGGAGAAGAGGGACTCCGCGAACTGGTAGCGCTCGCGGGCATCCCGGGAAATATGGAATTCCATCATTAGAAATCTTGCTCCCAAAATCTCAAGGCCAGCCGCACAAAAGGCGACGGATTTCTAGGAAAATCCTCCGGCACATCAGAATCAATCTGCCCGTCGGCCGCGCTCGTACTTCTAGCACATATGCGGCAACGAAAAGAAGCCAAAGGGGTAAAGTACCACCAAAGGGGGAGGGCCGGGTATTACCAATCGGAGTCAAGCCGCCGGACCTTCCAATTCTAGCCTCTCCGGGCCATGGCTGGCTGTTCGGCGTCGGTTTGCGAGCGCCATCCACCTGCAATTCCGGCGACCCGGCCCTCTGCCCGTGGCTCAATCCAGCGCCTTGTGGAAGCGGAGAATGGCGATTGTGAGCAGGCTGACCGCCATGGCCGCCATAGCGGCCATCTGCGGCCACAGAATCTCCATCCCTACGCCTTTCAGATAGGTTCCGCGCAGCACGACCAGAAAATAGCGCAGCGGAATTGCATAACTGAGATACTGCATCCACTGCGGCATGGTGCTGATGGGGAATCCAAATCCGGAAAAGCTGACTGACGGCATAATGAAAAAGAAAGAAGTTACCATGGCCTGCTGTTGCGTTGACGAGACAGTCGAGATCAGCAGCCCTACGCCAAGCATGCAGAGAAGAAACAGGATCGATCCAATAAGTAAGACCACGATGTTGCCGCGAAATGGAATCTGAAACCAGAGTGTCCCCACCGCCGCAATCAGCGAAACGTCGAAGAGTCCGATCAGGAAGAATGGCAGCGTCTTGCCGAGAATAAACTCGGCCGGCCGGATGGGCGTCACCATGATCTGTTCCAGCGTGCCGATCTCGCGCTCGCGAACCACCGCGAAAGCGGTCAACGTAATCACCAGCACCAGCGTCAAGCTGCCGATAACTCCCGGAACAAAGAACCAGCGGCTGCTCAACGAGGGGTTGTACCACGGCCGCTCATCAAGCTCGACCGACGGGATGGCTTCCACCAATTGCGGTGCAATCCGGTAGATCCGGTCCCGCTGATATTCGCGCGCAAAGCCGAGCGCGATCTGCGTGATGTAGCCGGAAGCGATCAAGGCGGTGTTCGAGTTGGTCGCATCCACAATCACCTGTAGCGGCGCGGTCTCGCCCTTGCGCAGCTTTTGCGCAAAGCCGGCATCGATCTCCAGGCCTACGGTAGCCTGTCCCCGATCGATAAGATCGCGAAGCTGGCGCGAATCCGTAAGTTGCCGCTGCACGTCGAAGTAAGGGCTCGACGTGAAGCGCGAGATCAGGTCGCGGCTCTCCTGGCTGTGATCCAGATCCAGAACAGCCGTGGGAACATGACGAATATCGTAGGTAGCCGCATAGCCGAAGACCAGCATCTGAATGACCGGCGGCCCAAAAAGAAGAAAGCGCGTCCGCTTGTCGCGGAAGACCTGGATGAACTCCTTGATCAGCATCTGCTTCAAGCGTCCGAACATGGCCTCTCCTTTACTCCAGCCTCTTGTGGAATGCGCGCGTAGCCAGCAGAGCCAGAAGGAGCGCAAATATAGCCAGGGGAATCAGATCGGCGTACAGCATGGCAGTGGGCGTTCCCTTCAGGAATATCTGCTTCAGCAGGGAGACGTAATAGCGGGCCGGCATAATACGTGTGATCCACTGCAACGCGACGGGCATTTGATCGATTGAAAACAGAAACCCTGAAAGCAGAAATGCGGGCAGAAACGTCACAAGAAGCGCGATCTGGCTGGCGGCGAACTGGGTCTTGGCAACCACGGAGATAAAGAATCCCAGCGAAAGCACAACCACCATGAACAAAGTGGAACTAACCATCAACGTGAGATAGGATCCGCGAAACGGCACCTGGAACCAGTAGATGGCGATAGCGGCGCAGACAATCACGTCGAAGATGCCAAGGACAAAATAGGGAGCCAGTTTACCCAGCATGATCTCCATCGCGCTTACGGGAGTGGAGATCAACTGTTCCATCGATCCGCGCTCCCACTCGCGTGCAATGGTGAGGGAGGTGAGAAACGCCCCAATCACCGACATGACAAGCGCCAGCACACCGGGAACGATGAATGCGCTGCTCTCAAGATCCTCGTTGTACCAGGTGCGCGTCTCGACGCTCACTGCGGCGGGCTGGAGAGACTGGCCGCGCTCGCGCAGCCAGTTGATCTGAACCTCGGACGAGTATCCCTGAACCACGGCCTGCGCATAGCCGATAAGCACATTGGCGGTGTTATCGTCGGTGGCGTCGACAAGCGCCTGCACCTGCACCGGCCCGCCGCTGCGCAGCCGCTGGGAAAAGTCCCACGGTATGACGATCCCCATCTTGGCGTGGCCATCGTCGAGCGCCCGCGCAATTGCCGGATAGCCGTTCACCACGCGCGCGACATGGAAATACTCGGTGGCCTGGAAGCGCTTCAAAAGGTCCTGGCTTTGCTGGCTGCCATCGCAGTCGTACACGTAGATGGGCAGCCCCTTCAAATCCAGATTGACGCCGTAGCCGAAAAGCAGCATCAGGGTTACCGGCATGATGACAACAATCATGAGGCTGCGCGAATCGCGGACGATCTGAATGACTTCCTTTCTGGCGACTGCGAGCAAGCGAGTGAGGCTCATGATTTGCGCTCCTCTCCTGCATTGCCCGCGGCAGTAAGGGAAACAAAGACATCTTCCAGACTGGGACGTATCTTCTCCATGCGGCTTATAACAATTCCTCTGTCCGCGAGGTATCTCTCAATTGGCGGCATGGCTGCGGCGGCATTTGCCACAACCAGGTGCAGAGCGTTGCCGAAGACCGCGGCATCCATCACATCCGGCACCGATTGCAGTGCTTCCACTGCCTTGCCGAGGGGCTCGCACTCGATCAGCAGCAACTCGCCGCTCATTGAGTTTCGCTTCAACTCGGAGGGCGTGCCCAGCGCCACGATCTTGCCGCGAAAAATCAGCGCCAGACGGTTGCAGTATTCCGCCTCCTCCATGTAATGCGTAGTTACAAAAACCGTAACTCCCTCTTCCGCCATGCGGTGAATCAAATCCCAGAACTGACGCCGCGAGATGGGATCGACACCGGAGGTCGGCTCGTCGAGAAAGAGAACACGCGGCTTGTGCAGCACCGCGCAACCCAGCGCCAGCCGCTGCTTCCAGCCGCCGGGCAGCGTGCCGGTAATGAGGTTCTCCTGGCCCTTGAGGTTGGCCATCGTCAGCGCCCATTCAATCCGTTCTCCGAGCATGTTCGAGGGTACGCTGTAGAGGCCGGCAAATAGACGGAGGTTCTCGATCACCTTGAGATCGTTGTAGAGAGAAAACTTCTGCGACATGTAACCGATATTCTGCCGCACGGCTTCCGGTTCGCGGGCCACGTCGTAACCGGCGACCAGCGCGCGGCCCGAGGTAGGCTTGAGCAGACCGCAAAGCATGCGAATAGTGGTGGACTTGCCTGCGCCATTCGGTCCGAGAAATCCAAAAACCTCGCCCCTGTTCACCTCGAGACTGATCCGATCGACGGCCACAAACTCGCCAAACCGCTTCTCCAGGTTTTCCATCGCGACGGAGATCACTTGATCAGGCATGAGACGAAGCTCCACTTGAAACCGCATCCACAAAAAGATCTTCGATCGATGGCGCCACCCGCTGAATCGCATCGTACGGAACCTTCGCGCTCATGAGCTGGGCTTCAAACTCAGGAATGCGCCGATTGGCGTCGTCCACCACAACATGCAGCCCGTCGCCGGTCAGCACAAGGCTCGATATCCCGTCCGCGTTCTCCAGCGCACTCCGCAACCCGCCCGGATCTGCGGAGGTAATTGAAAGAACATCTTTGCCCATCCCAGCCTTGAGGTTCGCTGGCGTATCGCAAAACAGCATCTTGCCCCGGTCGAGCAGAGCAACGCGATGGCAGCGCTCGGCTTCGTCCAGGTAAGCAGTCGAGGTCAGAATCGCCACGCCCTCCGCAACCAACTCGTAAAGAACGCGCCAGAAGTCGCGGCGCGAAACCGGATCGACTCCGGTCGTCGGCTCATCCAGCAGAATCACCTTGGGCCGGTGAATCAGCGCGCATACCAAGCCGAGCTTCTGCTTCATGCCACCGGAGAGCTTCCCTGCGAGGCGCTTGCTGAACTCGCTCATTCCAGCCGCCTGCAGCAGTTGAGCAGAGCGGACTTCGCGCTCGGCCCTTCTAACTCCGAATAAATCTGCGTAGAAGCGGATGTTCTCACTCACGGTCAGGTCTTCGTACAGTCCGAAGCGCTGCGGCATATAACTCAAAGCGTGCTTTGCGCCCTCGGGATCGCGAACCACATCGAAGCCGGCGACCGTGGCATTGCCCGCATCGGGCGGCATGATGCCGGCAAGCATCCGCAAGGTGGTCGTCTTTCCTGCGCCGTCGGGACCGACCAGGCCGAATATCTCGCCTGCGCGCACATCGAAGCTCAGCGCATCGACGGCGCGGATACCGGGGAAGCTCTTTGTGAGCCCCTCGGCGACGATTGCGGATTGGAGCCGATCCGTCATCGCTTGGTCGGCGCTGATCCCAAAGCCTTGGCAGCGGCCAGTTCAAGCTGTGCGTCGGCGGGCATGCCCGGCTTCAACTCGTGATTCGGGTTATCGATGTCGATCTTGATTCGATAGACAAGAGTTACCCGCTCTTTGTAGGTCTGAACGCTCTTGGGCGTAAACTCCGCGCTGGATGAGATGAACGAAATGCGCCCGTGGTATTGCTTGCCAGGATAAGTATCGGTAGTAACCGTTGCCTCTTGGCCCCAGTGAATGCTGCCGAGGTCGGTCTCGGCAACGTACGCGCGCAGCCAGATGTGGTCGAGATCGGCGAGCGTGACCACCGGAGACCCTGGCGCGACAACCTCGCCCAACTCAGCCTGACGCACCGTGATTACACCGGCTGAAGGCGCGTGCAGTACCGTGTAATCCAGATTCACTCTCGACAAACCCAGGTTCGCATTGGCCTGGTTCAGGTTGGCGCGCGCAATCTCCACATCTTCCTTGCGGCTGCCTTCAACGGCCTCGTTATAACGCTGCTGAGCGGCCTTGAAGATAGCCTCCGCGCGCTTCAGCGCGGTCGCCGCCTGGTCCCGCTCCTGTGCTGAGATTTCATCCTTTCCGAATAGCTGCTGTGCGCGATCGTTGTCCAGCTTCTTCTGGTCGAGATCCGCCTGCGCGTCGATCATCGACTGCTGCGCCGCCTTCACCTCCTGCTCGCGAGTTCCGGCCAGCGTAAGCGCAAGGTTCGATTGACGCACGCCAACGCTGGCCTCGTCGATCCGTACACGCTGCTTGGCATCGGCGTCCTCCAGCCGCGCCAGCAGGACGCCCTGCTCCACCTGCTGGCCCTCCTCCACGGGCAACTCGACGATGCGCCCCGGCACCTTGAAGCTCACAAGGCTCTCGTGCGCTTCAATGTTACCGGAGAGCGTAAGTCGATTCGTCGACTCCGGCTTCTTCGTCAGCCGCGGGTAGAAATAGACGCCGGCGGCAATCGCCGCGGCCAGCAGAACCAAGACGGTAATAACTCGTTTCATAACATCGGACCTCGCGTACAGTAACAGCGACCGCGGCGCAATCGCCAAAGCAGCCTATGGATTCCCAAGAAACCGCACAATGTTCTTTTCCGTATCGCCCATGGCGCGGGCAAGCGCAAACTTGGCATCCACATGGCTTGAAACGGCAAGAATGTAGTTCTCCTCGGCCCGGGCCAGTTCGTCCTGCGCCGTCACAACTTCGACATTGTTGGCCGCGCCAGACTGAAATCGATCCTGCGCAAGTTCCAGCTCCCGCTGCGCTAAGTCGCGGCCTTCCCGGGCCACAGTCACCTGCTCGGCCGCGGAGTCCAGATTCAGAAGCGCCTCGTGAATATCCTCATCGATGCCGCGCCGCAGGTCGGCAATCTGGTCGTCGATGCGCTCGATGCGGCTGGCCAGTTCCCGCGCTTCGCCCTGGCGGTCGCGATCGAAGACCGTGAAGTCGATCTCGCCCTGTATCAGGCCCGTGGGCTGCACGCCGCCAATGCTGCGGCCGATGGCTCCGAAGTTGCCATTGACGCTCAGCTTGGGATAAAAGCGGGCCTGGCTGGCGCGCTGCTGCTCCACCAGGCTTTGGCGCTGGCTGGCCAGCGAGAGGTAATCGGCGCGCTCCAGCAGGGCGGCCGGCACAAGGTTCTCGGATTCGGGCTGATTCAGCGCCTGGTAGCGGAGCGGCTCGGCCAGCTCCAGCGGCGCGCCTGGATTCATGCCCATGTTTCGCGCCAGCGCCAGCAGCGACTGCTTGAACTGGTTCTCGGCAACAAGCTTTGCCTGCTTGTCGTTTGCCAGCTGCACCTCGGCGCGCAGCACGTCCACGCCCGTCGCCGTCCCCGCATCGTGCTTGTCCTTGGCCAGCATCAACAGCGCGTTTGAATCCGTAACTCGCGACTGCGCGGCTTCGACCCGCGCCGCAGCGGACTGAGCATTCAAGTAAAGACTCGCGATCAAGCGAACAATCAAGTTCCGCGCATCCCGTAAATCCATCTTGCCCGCATCGATCGCCAGCCCGCTCGCCTTCAACCCGCGGTAGCTCTGCAAATCCACTACATTCTGCTGCGCATAAACCCGGAAATCGTAGTTCGAGAATGGCCCCACCACTTCAGGCAAACCGGGCGCCGAAATCCCGAAGGCGCGCAGGTCGCGATTCTGCGCGTTGGCGTAGGTCTGAGCATTGACCCGCGGCAGCAGGGCGGCCGACATGCGGCGCTCACGCGTGCCCTCGTCCTCGTCAACGCGCGTACCGGCGACAAGCACGCTGAGGTTGGCCTGGAGCCCTTTCTGAATCGCATCCTGTAGCGTGAGGCGATACGGCGCCGGTTGTTGAGCAGCGCAGATCGCGCCCTGGGTCGAGCCGGCGATCGCGCTCGCCAGACCCAGAAGAACGGCAATGCGGAATAAGAATCTCATGGTTCCTGCTCTCGACCGGTGTTGACAATCGATCTCCAGAAGTGCTGAAAGCTGTCTTCCATCCTTGCTTCAAGCGCCGGCTCCCCATGCAGCGACCATAGCAGCACGGTTCCCATGCACGTTTGCAAAAGCTGGATAGCAACCTTATCTTTTTTCAACCGAGGGTCGATCTCCAAGCGCTCCTGCCCCGTGGCGACAACTTCCGCGATCGTCTTGAGGCCCTCGCGCAAGTTGCTTCCAATGATGCTGCGAACGCCCTCGCTAGTCTGAAAGGAGGAAATGAAGGCGCGCGCCAAGCTTGGGCTGCGTCCGGGTTCTTCCGCGAGGCGCAACATCAGATGGTGCAGCGCGGAGTGTATGGCCCGCTTGCCGTTCCCGCCTAGCAGCAAGGCTTCTCTCATCTTGCCAAGCTGAATCTCGGCCATCACGCCCAGCACATGATCCTTGCTCGCGAAGTAGTTGAAAAACGTTCCCTTGCCCACGTCGGCGGCTTCGGTGATCTGCTCGACGGTGACGTTGCCGAAACCGCGCTCGGCAATCAGTTGAAGAGCGCACCGGAACAGCCTTAGCCGGGTCTCCGCGCCGCGGCGTTCCCGGCGGCCGATGCCTGTTGGGAGGGGCACATTCCCGGCCGCCAGGGCACCGGCAGATGTGGCCGGGAAAGATATGTGACTGTTATTCATTGATGAGGTATACCCGGTTATGACTGTCAGTCATACTGTTGCACCGGTTGCCGCGTCTGTCAAGAGGATTGCTTTGACCGGTTCAAAGCGAGCCGGAGGAATTGGGCATCGGCCGAGCCTTCCGTGCAGCTTTGCAGTTTTCATGCGCTTGCGACCGTCACATTCTGCACGTCTCGCAGGCAACTTTCGCGGCGGCTATGTGCGCAAGTATGGACCGGCAAATTCAATAGGACAAAAGTTGCCAATGGGAGTCGTGGAGATGTATAAATCGTTGCGTGGCGGGTCAGTGGCGAATTCAGCCCCGATCCTCACTTTTCAGGGAGCCCTCTTGCGACGCATTCTTCTTTTCGCTCTCATCACCGCTGCGCTCGTCGCTCATGCGCAGAAATTCATTTGCGGCCGGACCGAGCCCAATTCCATCGAACTCTCCGCAAGTTCGCGCTACGCCGCGACCGTGCCTGGTTTCGACCTGAATACCGTTCCCGAGATCGCGCCAAACTCCTGCTCCAGCGACAAGCCGTTCTTCTTCTCCGTTCCCCTGCCGGAAGGAAGCTACCGAGTCAGGGTAGTTCTTGGCGCAAGCCAGCCCTCCACAACAACCGTGTGGGCCGAGGCGCGCCGGCTCATGCTTGAGAAGGTCTCCGCCAAGGCCAAAGCCTCCGTCACCCGCACCTTCGATGTCAACGTGCGCGTCCCGGAGATCGCCGGCAGCCCAACGGAACGAGTTAGACTCAAACCCCGCGAGATCGGCAACCTGGACTGGGACGGAAAACTGACTCTCGAATTCAATGGCGACCACCCCGCCTTCCGGTCTCTTGCCATAGAACCTGTCAAGGAGCCTACCATCTATCTCGCGGGAGACTCCACCGTGGTGGATCAGGATGTAGAACCGTGGGCCGCCTGGGGCCAGATGCTTCCACGGTTCTTTCGCCCCGGCGTCGTGCTAGCCAATCATGCCGAGTCGGGCGAAACGATCCGCAGCTTTGAGGGCGAGCGGCGATTCGCTAAGGTCATGTCCCTGATTCAGCCGGGAGACTATCTCTTTATGCAATTCGGCCACAACGACCAGAAACCCAACGCCGTCTCCGTTGACGACTATAAGAAACTGCTGGCTGAATACATCGCGCAGACTCGCGCGAAACGTGCGACTCCCGTGCTTGTCACAAGCATGAACCGCCGCACCTTCGACGCCGGGGGCAAGATAACAAACTCACTCGACGGCTATCCCGATGCGGTTCGGGAAGTCGCCGCTGCGCGGCACGCCGCGCTCATCGACCTCAACGCGATGAGCAAGACTCTCTTTGAAGCGATGGGTCCGGAAGGCTCTATGAAGGCGTTCATGCACTACCCAGCTAACGCCTTCCCGAACCAAACGCAGCCCATCGGCGACGACACCCACTTCAACACATACGGCGCTTACGAACTGGCGCGCTGCATCGTTCTTGGCATCCAACAAGCCAAACTCCCTCTCCGCAAGTTGCTAATCAAGGGCATACCCGGCTTCGACCCGTCCAAGCCGGACCCACAGGCAGACTTCAACTTGCCCGCAACTCCCATTCCTCCAAAGACCCCAGACGCGATGAAGATACCGCAAGTCTGATACAGGGAAACGATTCAATCTGGCTTTCCGGCTGGCGCCGGGGTGGCTTGAAATTCCTTTGAGACCCGTAAGCAGGAGTAATTCGATGACTCGTTGGTTGCGCATGTCCACTCAATCTCGCGAGATTCCCCCGTTCCGCTTCTTGGCGGGGCTGCCGCTGCTCTTTTCTCTCTCGGCCCTTATGTTAGCCCAAGGCTCTAGCCGGGATTTGCGGCAGGGCTTTCTCAACCCGCCCGACGATGCCCGGCCAATGATGCGCTGGTGGTGGTTCGGCCCGGCCGTAACCAAGCCTGAGCTGCAAAAGGAGCTGGAAACCATGCGCGGCGCGGGCATTGGCGGAGTTGAAATCCAGCCCGTCTATCCCCTGATGCTCGAAGACGAAGCAAAGGGCATAAAGAACCTTCAATACTTGTCGCAGGAGTTTCTAGAAGATGTTAGTTTTGCCAATAAGACCGGCCGGTCGCTTGGCTTGCGCGTGGATATTACCCTTGGCAGCGGCTGGCCTTACGGTGGCCCCAAGACCACGCTCGCTCTTGCCGCGGGGCGCCTCAAGGTGGTTTCCCTGCCAATCGCCGATGCGACAGTCGCTTCTCCGCCGCTCGCGGATGGAGACAGCCTGATTGCCGAATTTGCGGTTTCAGGTACAGAGAAATCTTTCGACCTTGCCTCAGCGGCGCGCATCGATCTGGCCACCGGCTCCATCCCGCCGGCGCCAGGGACTCGCACCGCTCTCTTCTTTATTGCAAGCCACACGCTGCAGCAGGTCAAGCGTCCGGCCGCTGGGGCAGAAGGCTATGTGCTCGACCACTTCTCTCGCGCCGCCATCGACGCGCATCTGGCCGGCGTGGCCACTCCGCTGCTGAACGCGTTCGGCGACCAGCCTCCCCACTCCGTCTTCTCCGATTCGCTGGAAGTTTACGGGGCCGACTGGACCGCGGACTTACCGGCCGAGTTTCAGCGGCGGCGCGGCTACGACCTTATTCCCCACCTTCCCGAGTTGCTCGCCGGGGGCACTCGGCAAGCGGAAGCTATCCGTCGCGACTGGGGCCTGACGCTTTCCGATCTTATCCGGGATAACTATCTCGCTCCCATTACGCAGTATGCCGAGGCCCATCGCACTTTGTTCAGGTCGCAGACTTACGGCGAGCCCGCGGTCACCCTGGCCGACGAGGCAGTTCCCAACCTTCCCGAAGGCGAAGGCCCGCAATGGGACACCTTTTCTTTCACCCGCTGGGCAAGCTCTGCGAGTCATCTGTATGGCCGCAACGTCACCTCCGCCGAAACATGGACCTGGCTTCATTCTCCGGCCTTCCGCGCCACTCCGCTGGACATGAAAGCCGAAGCCGACCGCATGTTTCTACTCGGCGTGAACCAGTTTGTCGGGCACGGCTATCCATATTCCCCTCCGGGAGCCGGCGAGCCCGGCTGGTCGCTTTATGCGGCGGCGGTCTTCAATTCGCACAACCCATGGTTTTCAGTCATGCCCGATGTTACGAAGTACTTGCAGCGAGTTAGCTGGCTTTTGCGCCAGGGCAAGCCCGCCAACGATGTCGCCATCCTCTTGCCGGAGGACGACGCCCAGGCCGCCTTTGCTCCGGGCCACGTCTCGGTGACCGATGAGATGAGGAAGCGGATCGCGCCTGGCCTGATGACGGCCATTCTCGAGGCCGGTTATAACATCGATTACATCGACGCGGCTACGATCGACAGGCTTGGTGCCATTCCATACCCTATCCTTGTCATTCCGCCTACCGATAGAATTCCGCTCGGAACTTACAAGACGATCGAGAGTTACGCGGCAACCGGCAAAGCGATCGCGATTGAGAAGCTCCCCTCCCTCGCGCCCGGGCTGCTGGAGCAGAACGATTCGGCGCAAATTGCCGCCATTTCCGCAAAGCTCTTCCGCGCGAACGGACACCCGGGCGCTTTTCTGGGTTCGGTCTCAAGCCTGCCCGACGCTCTTCACAGCGCCCTGCCGCCCGATCTGGACGCAACCGGGCAGACCGCCGGCCTCGGATTCATTCATCGCAAACTTGCCGCCAGTGACGTTTATTTTGTAGTTAACACCGGCAATCGGCCAGTCGATTCGAGCATTCAGTTTCGCTCTCCTCGTCCCGCCGTTGAGTCGTGGGATCCGGATAGCGGTGACATTCTTCAGTCCGCTTCGCACGCCGCTGGATCTCGCGTTGTTTTGCAGCTTGCGCCCTACGAGTCACGGGTCTTCGTCTTGAATGACGGCCCTGAAACCGGGAGCAAGAAATCGGAAAGGCCTCCGGCGCAATCTACGGATTCGACCCAAGAACTTTTGGCTGACCTGAGCACCGGCTGGCAGATTCAGTTTACGGATAGCGCGGCGCCGCAGGCACTTGCCAGTCTGACTTCCTGGACCGAGGTTGCGGGCAAGCAATTCTACTCCGGCGAGGCTGTCTACACGCGGGACGTCTCGATCGGCCACGCTCCCAGGCCGGACACACACATCGTTCTCGACTTCGGCGCCGGATCTCCGATCGCCGACAATCGGCGGCCTCATGCTTCCGGCATGAGCGCCCTCCTCGATCCGCCAATCCGGGAGGCAGCGATCGTCTTTGTCAACGGCCAACGAGCCGGGTCGCTGTGGCATCCGCCTTACCGCATCGACATTTCCAGATTCATTCAGCGCAAGGATAATAAGATCGAAGTGCATGTATATAACACTGCGATCAATCTTCTGGCCGGCCAGCCGCCGCGCGACTACACCGCGTTGCGGGCGAAGTATGGCCGCCGCTTCGATCCCCAGGACATGGACAACTTGAAACCGATTCCTTCGGGCCTTCTCGGTCCCATTCATCTTGAAGAGCAGAGGAGCAAATGAGAATATCGATACGATGGATTGCAGGCACTCTTTTTGGGTTGCTGACTGCCGGCGCAGCGTGCGCCGCGCCAATAGCCTTTTTGGCCAACGACTACGGAGCAAAGGGAAACGGTGCTGCGCTCGATACTCTCTCGATCCAGAAGGCAATCGATGCGGCCGCCGCCGTAGGCGGGACCGTCACGATGAAGCCTGGGACTTACTTGACCGGCTCTCTCTTTCTTAAGTCAGGGGTAACTCTCGACGTGCCTGAAGGCGCAACGCTTATAGGCTCCGAGAAGCTTGACGACTACCCCATGCTTCCCACGCGCATCGCGGGCATCGAGATGACCTGGCCGGCGGCGCTCATCAACGTGCGCGACCAGCACAACGTTGCGATTACCGGCAAAGGCGCGATCGATGGCGATGGCCCCATTTGGTGGAAGTCCTATTGGGACCTCCGAGCCATCTATGAGCCCAAGGGACTGCGGTGGGCCTCCGACTACGATGCGCGGCGTCCCCGGTTGATACTCATTCAGAATTCGTCCGGCATTCAGCTTGGCGGCGGAATTCTGCTCAAGCGCTCCGGCTTTTGGACCATGCAGGTACTATACTCGCACGATATTCACATAGATGGAGTTACCATCCGGAACAATGAGGGAGGGAAGGGACCCAGCACCGACGGCATCGATATCGACTCTTCCCGCAAGGTGCTGGTCGAGCACGCCGACATCGATGTGAACGACGATGCCCTCTGCCTCAAGGCCGGCCGCGACTCCGACGGCCTGCGCGTCAACCGCCCAACAGAAGACATTGTTATCCGCGATTCCATAGTGCGCCGCGGCGCCGCTGCTATCACCATCGGAAGCGAGACATCGGGAGGCTTCAGCAACATCGAGGTTTACAATATCACCGCGCTCAGCGGCGTCCCATCCGGCGTTCTGTTCAAGTCGGCCCACACACGCGGCGGCTCTGCTCAGGATATCCGTATTCACGACCTCACGCTCGAAGGAGTCGCCATTCCGATTCACATCACCATGAACTGGAACCCAAGTTACAGCTACGCCACAATCCCCGATGGCGTGAAAGATATTCCGTCTTACTGGGTCACTCTCACAACCAAGGTTCCGGAGCAGCAGGGACTGCCGCACTTCCGCAACGTTCACATCTGGAACATCAAGGCGACCGGCGCCAGGAGCGCGTTTAACGTTGCCGCCTACCCCGACGCCACGCTCGACGACTTCCGCCTCGATCATTTGGAGATCGAGGCGGCGACGGCGGGCACCATCGCCAACGCCAAAAACTGGACACTTACCGAAAGCAACATCAAGACGGAAGACGGAAGCAAGCCGGTCTTCACGGACTCCGCGGTGAAGGACCCTAAAGACATACCATTTGGAGAGCCGAAGTAAGAGTGCAGTTTCCCCGCACTGCTTCGATCGGAAGGTCATGCAGCTATATGAAGAAGTCGATTGCGATTCTCGGTCAGGTGTTGTTTTCGTTTTTTTGTCTTTGCGCAAGCGCTCAGAGCGCAGTTCCCGCGCCGCAGGGCCTAAGTGTTCAAACACAGCCGTTGTCATCTCAGAGTGGAATCGCTGGAAGCCCAAGTCAGGTGACCGATCCTGGAGTGGCCGTGCGTTTACCATTGCCGACACCACGAGATCCGCGACTGCCGACTATCTATCTTGTGGGAGACTCGACAGTCCGCAATGGCAAAGCTGACGGCGCTGGCGGCCAGTGGGGGTGGGGCGAACCTTTGGCAGACTTCTTCGACTTATCCAAGATCAACGTCGTGAATCGCGCCATCGGCGGACGCAGCAGCCGCACATATATCGGCGAGGGGCGATGGGATGAACTTCTAGCCCTTCTCAAACCCGGGGATTTTGTCCTCATGCAGTTCGGGCACAACGATTCCGGACCGCTCGACGACACGAGCCGCGCTCGCGGAACTCTGCCCGGAGTGGGCGATGAAATCAAGGAGATCGACAACCCGATCACGAAGAAACATGAAGTCGTGCATACCTATGGATGGTACATGCGCAAGTATGTGTCGGACACTATCGCCAAGGGCGCAATTCCTATCGTTTGCTCACCCATTCCTCGCAAGATATGGAAGGACGGAAAGATCGTGCGCAACGCCGATAACTATGGCGGCTGGGCGCGGCAGGCAGCGGCAGCGGGAAAGGCCGCTTTCGTCGATCTAAACGGAATTATCGCGCAAACCTACGATTTGCTTGGCGAGGCTCAGGTCGAGCCGCTATTTGCCGACCCACATACTCACACCAGCCGGGCCGGGGCGGAATTGAACGCGGGGTGCGTGGTTGCAGGCCTGAAGGCGCTGGATGGGAACCCGCTCGGACGCTTCCTCTCCGCGAAAGGACAAGCAGTAATCCCGGATTCCGGCAGATAGGACGACGCACCCGGACTCGCCGGAAGGGCTCTCATTTCCCCGCGGAACGGCCATTCATCTGGCGGATTTCGCTCCCGGCCAAGAGAAAGGCTCCAACGCCATAGGTATAACTCGCAGATGCCTTGAAGGGCGCCGGCGCAGCGCCTGTTTGCTGGATGCAGCCCAGCCGCCCGTCGGCATACACATGATGCAGCAACCCGGCCCACGCCTTTTGAATCACTGGCCGGTAGATCTTCCTATCCAGTATTCCTTGATTCACGCCCGCCGCCAGCGCATAAGTGAAGAAGGCTGAACCCGAGAGCTCTGGCAGATCGTAGTCGCCGGGGTCCAGCAGGCCCGAGCGCCAAAGTCCATCCGGCCCTTGGAGTGCGGCTACCCGAGCGGCCATCTCCTGTAACTGGGCAACATACTTTGCCCGCGCCGGATCGTCCTTGGGGAGATACTTGAGCGTTCTGACGATTCCTCCCATCGCCCATCCATTGCCGCGCGACCAGAACATCTTATTTCCATTGGCCTCGGTTTTGGCCAGAAAGGTTGAATCCCGCGCATAGAGATGCTCTTTGGTGTCGTAAAGACGGCCGGAGGTCTTGGCCCATTCCTCATCGAGATAGTCGACATACTTGCGATCGCCCGTGGCGGCATACATCTCAGCCCACACTGGCGGCGCCATGAACAGTGCATCGCACCACCACCAGGCAATCTCCTTTCCCGGAATCGCGGAGGCCCGCGGCGCGGCCAGGATCGCATCCAGCGCACTCTGGGTTGGCCGCATCATCGCGGGATCCTTCTTGAGCAAATATAACTCCAGATAGGTTTGCGCGATGCTCTGATCGTCGGCGTTGGGCAGACGGCCGCGCATTTGCCAGTCGAACTTCTGGCCCATGGCCAGCATCGCATCGCTGTACTTGGGGTCGCCCAGCGAATCGGAGGCAGCCATGAATCCGACGTAAAGCGCGCTCCAGGTCCAAACCCGGTCAAAGTAGGGTTGTGCCCTTTCGAGCTGCCAGTCGGCAACCTTGCGCATGGCCTTGGCCACTGCCGCCGGCCGGGTCGAGTAGGACAGGTCCGCGGCGATCGGATCTGGGTTATCCGGGGCGTCGCCAAAGTGCCGCATTTCGTTGTTTGCAATGGTGGCCTGTTGTTGTGCATCGGGCTGATGCTGCGCAATCGCCGGCCGCTGCTGCCCAAAGATGCAAATGCCCGCCCCAAGAACAGCAAGGATAGGTAAATGAAGTCGCATCGACATAGCTTTCCTCTAATGCAAATGCTAAATGAAATGGGACCGGCTGTGCGCCGGCGGCGTGAATCTCGCAGTATCGAATCGCATGTCGAATCCGCTTGGCAATTCCGAAGCCCTTATGCTCGCGGGCTGCCCCGGCCAGGGGTCCACACCAAGGTTCCCCCCGCCCTTTTTTGTCCGGAATGGCCCTCCATTCCAAGGATAATGAAAGCTGCTCTGGGACTCTTCGTTCGCTCCCGCAGTTTGTTCGCGGCTTGTTCGGACTCGTTCTCGGGTCGTCCGCGGCGGTTCGGGAGCGGCACTGTGAGCCCACTATGAAGCCACTTCGCATCGTTTTGTCGCCCACGCGCAGCCGCCCCTGGAACATGTTTCTGGGGCTTGTGCTGTTGCTCGCTTCGCTCCTGCTCCTCCTCGCGCTGGCCACCTACCGCGCCTCCGACCCCTCGCTGAACACCGCCGCGGGGCTTCCTGTCAAAAACTGGATCGGCCTTTTCGGCGCGGCGATCAGCGACATTCTTCTGCAAACACTCGGGGTCACGGCCTTCCTCCTGCCCCTGTGGGTCGCCGCCATCGGCTGGACATGGATGCATTCCCGTCCCAGCGGCTCGGCCCTTCTGCGTTGGGTCGGCACGTTTCTCGGCCTTGCCTTTCTCCCGGCCGTCTTCGGCTTGCTCCCATGGCGCTGGCGCTGGCTCCATCTCCTCCCCGCCGAGGGTGTAGTGGGCCGGCTCGTCTCAGGCCTGCTGGTAACCTACCTCAACATCCAGGGGGCCTGGCTGGTGGCCGGGGTGCTGGCCGCCGCCGGACTCTGGTTTGCCTTCGCGGTCAACTTCTGGGCCATCAAAGAAAACGTCGCCGATCGCTGGCTCCTCTTCCGTTCCTGGCACGATCGCTGGCACAACTGGCGCGAGGAGCGCGCAGAGCGCAAAGCCGAGCGCCAGGCCGAGCGCGCGCTCCATCGCGCCGAAAAGGCTGCCTCCACATCGGACGATGAGCCTCGCCAGGGATTCCTCGCCGCCCTCTTCCGCCGCAGGCGCGAACCCGCCCCGGACCCGCTGGACGTGATTCCCGCTTACCAGCGTGCCCGGATGGAGCCGCAGGAGGAGCAGATTCCCGTCGCCGCCCAGCCCGCCAAATCCAGCATCTGGGAACGAGCCGGCGAGCAACCGGTAGCGGCCTCGCCTGCGCCCGCCTTCACCCCAGCGCTGCCCATGCCGCCCCGGGCCATGCAGCCTCAGCCGGTCGAGCTGCGCCCAGTGCCTTTTCCCAGCGCGTCTTTCCCCTTCGAGTCAGCCCCCGCTCCCGCCCAGCGCCCAACCGGCGAAATCGCCATTCACGGCCGCGCCGACGCCCGCATTCGCACCACCACCGTCGCCCCCAAACAGGTGAGCGGCTTCAAGCTGCCGCCCAGCACCCTGCTCAACGCCGGCGACGGCCCCCAGGCCGTCCGCGAAGACGCCCTCCGCGAAGAGGCCAAGATCCTCGTCGAGAAGTGCGCCGAGTTCGATGTCCGCGGCCAGGTCGTCCAAATCAACCCCGGCCCCATGGTTACCACCTTCGAATTCAAGCCCGAAGCCGGCGTCAAGTACTCGCGCGTTACCGGCCTTGCCGACGATCTCTGCCTGGCCATGCGCGCCGAGAGCATCCTCATCGAGCGCATGGCCGGCAAAAGCACCGTCGGCATCCAGGTTCCCAACTACGAGCGCGAGACCATCCACCTGCGCGACGTGCTGGAGTCGGAGACCTTCCACAAAGCCAAATCCCGCCTTACGCTGGCCATGGGCAAGGACATCAACGGCCGCATCGTCACCGCCGATCTCGCCGCCATGCCCCACGTCCTCATCGCCGGCTCCACCGGCTCGGGCAAATCCGTGGCCATCAACGCCATGATCATGAGCCTGCTCTTCCGCACCACGCCCGCCCAGGTCCGCCTCATCCTGGTCGATCCCAAGCGCGTCGAGCTGGGCATGTACGAGGGCGTTCCCCACCTCTTCACGCCCATCATCACCGAGCCCAAGCTGGCCGCCAACGCCCTGCGCAACGCCGTCCGCGAGATGGAGCGCCGCCTCAAGCTGCTGGCCAGCCGCAGCGTCCGCAACATCGACCAGTACAACAAGCTCTTCGAGGGCACCATGCCCTCGCTCTTCGACGACACTCCGGACGAAGAGCCGCTGCCCTTCATCGTCATCATCATCGACGAACTTGCCGACCTGATGATGCTCGACCGCGCCAACGTCGAAGAGTCCATCACCCGCCTGGCGCAGATGGCCCGCGCCGTCGGCATTCATCTCATCCTCGCCACCCAGCGCCCCAGCGTCGATGTCATCACCGGCCTCATCAAGGCCAACATTCCCACTCGCATCAGCTTTCGCCTCTCCACCAAGGTCGATTCGCGCACCATCCTCGATACCAACGGAGCCGAGGCTCTGCTCGGCCGCGGCGACATGCTCTTTCTGCCCCCCGGAACCAGCCGCCTCATGCGCCTCCACGCCCCTTATGTCAGTGAGAAGGAGACCGCCGCCGTGGTCGGCTTCTGGAAGGCGCAAGGCCAGGCCGAGTACGTCGAAGGCTTCCTAGAATCGCCCAAGGACGACCGCGAGCCCGTCGAAGGCTCCAACGACGACCCCGACGAGAACGATCCCCTCTTCAACGACGCCGTGCAATTGGTCTTCGAGTTCGGCAAGGCCTCCACCTCGCTTCTCCAGCGCCGCCTGAGAATCGGCTACGGACGCGCCGCCCACCTCATCGACCTCATGGAGCGCGACGGCCTGGTAGGCCCCGCCGACGGCTCCAAACCCCGCGAGCTCCTTAAGGCCCCCAACTGGCTGCACGAAGTCGCCGCCACGGCCAACGACTGAGCCTGTCAGGCTGGGGAGACGCGCGATGCCGGAGAAACAGACCCTGAGGGAGCGCATGAAGGTCCAGCTGCGAAAGCTGCCGGGCTTTCGCGCCGCGAGGTTTGTCTACCATTTCTTCCGGAGCGTGGAATCGCGCAACGCCACCCTCTTGCTGCTGCGGCCGCCAGACGGCCTCTACCAGCCTTACGGAACCACTTCCAACGACCGCTACCCAAAGATATTTCAGAAGGTGCGTGAGCGGATGGGCGATGGCGCATCTCTGCGCATCCTCTCCTTCGGCTGCGCCACCGGGGAGGAGGTCTTCTCCCTGCGCCGCTATTTCCCCCAGGCCACTATCGTCGGGCTCGACATCAACCCCTACAACATCTTCGTCTGCCGCTCACGCCTGCGCAAGATCAAGGATCCGAGGATCGCTTTCTCGGTTGCCGGTTCGCCTGCGAATGAGGCGAGCGCAAGTTACGACGCCATCTTCGCCATGGCTGTATTCCGCCACGGCGACCTCAATAAGATTCCGCCGCCGCCAAACTCCGGCCATCGCATTCGTTTCGCCGATTTCGAACAGTCCGTCGCCGATCTGGCCCGATGCCTCAAGCCGGGCGGGCTGCTGGTCATCCGCCACGCCATGTTCCGCTTTGCCGACACCCGCGTGGCATCCCAGTTTGAAACCGTCCTCAGCCTCGATCCCGGCGAGAAAGGTCCGCTCTATGGCCCCGACAACTGCAATCTGCCGGGAGCCGTCGATCCAGATATAGTCTTTCGCAAGATCGCGTAAATCCTCGCCGGAAATCGCCTTGCCGGGCGCCCCAGGTCCCGCAGTTGGAACCTGTGAACCGGCAACCCTCACAACTCGTTCGATTTCCCCACGCGGCTCTCGCATTGACCCGCAAACGGCCCCTTGAGTCAAACTGGCCCCATCGCGAGAACGGCTCCCGTTTTGATGCGGTCGCCGAAATGATTGTCCGGCAGTTCCTCGATTCGGAGACACCCCGCGGGAGGCCCGGCGCGATGCTCTCGCGCCGGGTAGCGCAACGGGTGAGACACCGCAAACGACGACTCGGACCACTTGGACTACAGCCTCGGCACAGACACTTGTTCCTGGGTTACTTCGCTGTTCGAACTGACACCCATGTCGCGCAGTACATGGCCCATCGCCGAAATGAGTGCTTCGATGTCGGCAGTAGTAATCCTTCCAATGGTTCCGATTCGGAAACAAGACTCATGCGATAACTTGCCGGGGTAAATTGCGAAGCCCAGGGTCCAAAGCCTTTCATAGAAGTCAGCGAATTGAAAAGCCGGGTTGGCAGGGTACCGAAACGAAGTAATGATGAAACTCTGGTCCTCGTCCGCAAGATAGATCTCGAAGCCCATGGCCCTCATGCCGCGGCAGAGCGCAACGTGGTTTTGCCGATAGCGCTCTCCCCGCGCGCTTGCTCCGCCCTCTTCTTCGAGTTCGTTCAGCGCCTGTTCAAATGCCAGAATGGTGTGAATCGGCGGCGTAAACCGGAAGTGGCCATCCGCTTCCATGCCGGCCCATTGATCGTAGAGGTCGAGGCTCAGCGTCCGCGCATTGCCTTTTGCCGAATCCAAAGCGCGGCGGTTGGCAATCACAAACCCAAACCCCGGCACTCCCTCGATGCACTTATTCGCGGACGAAACCAGAAAGTCGATATGCGAGCCCGCCATGTCGATGGGAACGGCGCCGAAGCTGCTCATGGCATCGACAATGTAGACAGCGCCCGCGGCATGTACCGCATGGCCGATTTCTTCCGCCTGGTTCAACATGCCGCTGGTCGTTTCGCAGTGCACCACGGCGACGTGCGTGATGCCGGAAGTCAACGCCAGATATTCAGCGACAAGTTCGGCAGTGAATTTCCTGTTCTCCGCGACTTCAAAGACGTCCAATGCGATGCCGTGAACACGTGCTATCTGAGCAATGCGCCGCCCGTAAGCGCCGTTCACCAGAACCAGCAATTTCCCGTCGCGTCGAATCGCCGACGAGATAACCGATTCGACAACATACGTTCCGCTGCCCTGCATCAGAATGCATTCGTACTCCTCGCGAGGATAAGGGCCCAGGCCGAGCAAGCGCATGCGAATACTGTGAACTGTTGCCAGAAACTCGCTGTCCAGCGATCCAAGATCCCTGAGCATGGCCCCCTTGACCGTTGCGCTCGTGGTCAGGGGGCCGGGGCTAAAGAGCAGCTTGTCTTTGTTAATTGCTCCCATTCTCGTTTTCCTCTTCGTCGCCATCGCCGTAGTTGCCATCGCCGTAATTGATGGGAGGCTGCGGAGTCATTGCTACGGCCTTTTCCGGCGCCGTGTAGACTTTTTGCCCGCCAAGGTAAGTTGCCTCAAGAACAATATCCTTGATGGTATCCGGCGGTACCTGACGCGGATCTTTCTTGAGAACTACAAAATCCGCCAGCTTGCCGGGAGTGATAGAACCTTTGTCGCGCTCCTCGAAAGTGGCGTAAGCTCCGTCAAGCGTCCAGACCTTGATCGCCTCGTCCACGCCGACTTTCTGATTCTCTCCGCGCGCAATGCCGTCGGAACTCTTGCGCGTAACCATGTCCTGAATCCTGAGCAAGGGATAGGCTGCGGAGATTGGCGAATCGGAATGGCCGGCCACATGAATGCCCATGTCGATCGCGGTGCGATAGGCGTGCATCGTCGAAAGACGCTCCGGACCGTAGGAGGCAAGGATATTCCCGTACTCCCACATATAGGAATGAAAGACCAGGATCACGCTATCCTTCTTGGCCCGATCAAGCAGCGCCTGATTCATGACGCTCGCGTGCTCGATCCGCCAGCGGGCATCGGGACGGGGATTCTTCGCCTCCGCGCGTTCGATTGCCGTGAGCATCATGTCGATCTCGCGGTCGCCGTTGGAGTGAGTCGCAACCTGCCATCCGGCGTCCCACCACTTTTGAACATCCTCATCCAGCTTTTCCTGCGTGCGCGCCGGAGGAATGCCAAAGTAGCCGGGGCGATCGGAGTAAGCCTGGCTGAGCCACGCGGTCCGCCCGCTCAGCGAGTTACCCTGAAAGTTCTTGAGAGAGGAGATGCGAAGGCGATCGTCGCCGAAGCCCCGTTCAATGCCCGCCGCCTGGAGATCGTCGAACGACCCCACGCTGAACATGAACCCAACGCGAACCGGATTCCCCCGATCGCGCAGTTCCTGCATCAACCGGAACGAGGACGGGCTTCCTCCTGCAATGCCCACGCTGGTTATGCCCCTTGCCGAGTATTGCCGGAAGCAATTCAGATACCCCTGAATCTCCTCGTCGTGCGGGATGGCGCCGCGCTCATTGGAACCTGCGCCCCGTTCATCCCGGCGACCCTTTGAAAGCACACTGCGCGCGCTTTCACGTACTACGCCGTTGGGCGTTCCATCGGGATCGCGATCCAGAGCTCCGCCCGGCGGGTCTGGCGTCTCCTTGGTTACGCCCGCGGCCTCCAGCATGAAGCTGTTCACTACCGTGATGTGGCCCGAGCCATGCGTAATCGACACTGGCTGCGTTGTGGAGACTTTGTCCAGGTCGTGCCGGTTGGGATGGCGGCCCAGCGTTACGTCGTTATACCCGTAGCCGTTGATCGCCTTGCCGGCAGGGGTGATCGCGGCCTTACGCTGTAGAGCGGCGACGAGATCGTCCATTGTCTTGACCCGGTCGCTGCCCAGCCAGACCCGGTAATACGGCGAGTTCTCGTCGAAGATTGCCTGCGGGTGCAGGTGCGCATCGTTAAAACCCGGAGTTACCGTCATGCCCTTGAGGTCGATGACCTTCGTGGATGCGGTCTTGAGCTTGATGATCTCGGCGTTTGTTCCCACCGCGGTAAATCGTCCGTTGTCTATGGCAAATGCCTGAGCGGCTGGGTGCAAGGGATCGACCGTGATTACTCTCGCGTTGACGAAGATGGTATCGGCGGCGTACGCGAAGCTCGCTGCGAACGCAAGAAAGATGCAGAGTTTCCGGATCATCGTTCACTCCAATTCGGGATGGCTGCGCTTGCAAACTAATCGGCCGCAGCGGTTGCCAAATCATTTGTGCGTTGCTGCTGTTGCCTCTGATGACGATATAAATAACCCGCAGCCAGAGCCGACAGCGCGGTCACTACTGCGAGAGATACAAAGACGCCCGGCCAGCCAAAGAAAACTGAAACCCGCGCCACGCATTCGCCGGCCAGCATGGCGCCAAGATAGCCGACTCCATCGATGAATCCCGCCGAGGCCGAGCCCGCCGTGCTTCCGCCAAGGTCCAGCGCGATGGCGCCGCTCAGATAGGAATAAGGCCCCAGCAGAAAGAAGGCCACCGCGCCAATCAAAGCCACAGGCCAAAGAGAGGCGGCGCGCACATGGAGCAGGGTGAGCACGAGCAACGGCGCAACCGCCAGACTCAAGCTGAAGAACATGATCAGCGCGCGTCCGCTGACCCCCATGCGGTCGCTTATCCAGCCCGCGATCAGCACCGAGACCGCGCCAACGTATGGAAAGATGGAGCTGGCGTTGGCGGCGCTCGCCGTGCTGTACCCCGCAGCCTCATGCAAATAGACCACTGTCCAGAAATTGAAAGACTCCCGCACCAGCGTGCATCCAAAGGCAATCAGGCAGACGACGCCGAAGGTGCGGTTCAGCAGCAGCGGCTTCAAAACCTCGAAGACGTTCTTCGGCTTCGAGGTAGACTCCGCGAAGAGATTCAGCGGATTCACCTGCGGCTCATCATAGCCGTACTCGGCGCGCGACTCCCTCAGAAACAGCAGGTTGGCCAGCAGTACAATGCCCGCCGCCAGCGCCGCAAAGCGAAACAAATCCCGCCAGCCATAACCCATTTGGATCAGCGCGCCCATTCCCTGGCGCGCCACCGCATCCCCCACCAGATAACTGAGGCTGAGTATCCCAATCACCGTTCCATACGATGAGTAACCGAACCACTTCGAGCAGACCTTGATCAGTCCCGACCAGCCAATGGACTGAATCAGCCGGTTGCCGATCCAGGCTATCGTAAATAAAGGCAGATAGCCCGTTGAGGCGAAGAGCAAAGTGAAGAAAATGGCGCCGCCAAGGCCGAGCGTAAAGCTGCGCCGCCCGCCCCACACATCTCCGATACCGGTCAATAACATCTTTCCGAGAGCGTAGGCAAAGACGCCCAGCGAGGCCAGCCGCCCCAGCCAGATCGCCGCCTCCTTGTGCGTCATGCCGTGCCGCGCAAGGTCGTCGATCAGCAGCGGCATGGCGACGGAGAGGTTGGAGCGGCAGAAATAGTAAGCGGCGTAGCCGGAAAAAAGCAGAGCCACTGTCCAGCTCTGCCGGGAGGAGAGCCAGCGCCGGTTGCCGCGCGCGAATTTCTCGGGGATGGCAATCGCGCCGCTGCTCATGCGTATCTCTCCGTTGATTTTCCGAATAGCTCTTTTTATCAAAACGGAATGAAGCGGCAATCAACTCGAAATGAATCGGCAATGAATACACGATGAATGTTGCAGGAGCCTTCAATCTTCGCCGCCGCATAACACATATTCCTCGGGCAAACCGTCGTAATCTGGTCTCATGTATCCGAAGACAAGACCATGGATCGTTCGCCTCTTCTTCGCACAGGCAGGCCGAGCATGAGAAATTCTCTTCACATTCGAGCGATCCTGCTGGACTGGGCAGGCACCACGGTCGATCATGGGTCTCTGGCGCCAGTACTGGCGCTCCAGACCCTATTTGCACAGCATGGCATCGCGCTGTCCACCGAAGACGCCCGCCGCGATATGGGGCTGCTTAAGCGCGATCATATTCAGGCTATCCTCGCTCTGCCCAATATTCATGCGGAATGGAATTCGATTACCGGCCGGGCGCCTGGCGAGGCAGAAGTTCTCTCCCTCTTTGAGGAGTTTGGCCCGCTCCAGATGAATATCGTTGCGCAGCACTCGCAACTGATCCCAGGCGTGGCGCAGGCCGTAAAAGACTGGCAGAGCCGCGGCATCCGGATCGGCAGCACCACTGGTTATACGCGCCAGATGCTGGCCCCGGTATTGGCCCAGGCTGCCCAGCAAGGTTTTCACCCCGATGCTTCCGTATGCCCGGAGGAAGTTGGCGCTGGACGCCCGGCTCCGTGGATGCTGATGAAGAACCTACAGCTCTTGGATGTCTATCCTCCATCGACATGCGTAAAGATTGGAGACACGGTGGTCGATATTGAAGAGGGCAGGAATGCCGGCATGTGGACCATCGGACTCACGAGAACAGGGAATCTGGTTGGGCTGGATCGAGGCGAATGGGCGCATCTGCCTGAGGCAACAAAGAAGGTCCAGCTTGGCCGCGCAAGAAAGATACTTCTCGCAGCGGGCGCCGACTTTGTTGCGGAAGATCTTGCCTCATGCAATCAGGCTCTGGCGAAGATCGAAAGACGTCTCCATAGCGGCAGATGACCGCGGTGCGAAGCAGGGTGCTACGGCAAGCGCGAAGCATGAATCCCGTCTAGTACGGGCAGGGATAGCAAGGCACTGAAGACTCCGGCGTTCAATCGACCAGGCCGGCAGATCTGGGGAACCGGCTTCACAGGCTGCCGAAAAACCCAATCCGGAGGGAGACGGGGGTTTCAACCCCCGCATAAAGCCAACAGAATCAGGGCGGGCTTTAGCCCCGGAAGGGCGCCATAAGCCAATTTCGCCAAGAAACCTGAGTCTTTCCGCAGCCTCTTCAGTCCCAGGGCGATTTGGGGCGCCGTGAAGCTGAACGCAAAGGCCTGTGAGATTCCTGGCCGCGCCCCACAATCTCAGGCGGACCCTGTGCCCGCCTGCGCCATCGGGCCGCCGGGGAACTGGGGCAGATTCAGTTTTGGTTGGGACACTTTCATCCGCGGACAACAGGGCGCTACCTGGGTGGCAAACAGCGATTCCGCAACGCTGTCAACAATCGTATTGGGCTGGAGCCGGTCACCTTGGAGAATCGGTTAACATCGGCCTGCCGGCTTTTGCGGATCGATCCCGGGATGACGCTGTAGACTGATTCTGAATGAACCCACCGGGCGATCAAAGCGCCGAAGCACTTGAGTCCGCGCTCCGTATGGCCCACGAGAACGATCGCGGGTGGGTCGAAGTGTGCCCGGAGTTCTCCTCGGATAACGAACAGATGGAGCAGTGGATCGGCACAGCAAGATTACGGCGCCTCGAAGCTGAGCGGATCGAGACGCTCTTGGATCGCGTTACCGAATCTTCGACCTTTCCGCGGCCCTCTGGCGACGAAGTGGTTGAAGCGAAAGACCGATTGGGAGAGACAAGATGAGCGAATTGGAAATGAAAGCGGAGTTGGAGCGGCTGCGGGCAGAGAACGCTCAGCTCAAGAACAAGAAGACGGGCGGATTGAGCCTCAAAGTCAGCGAGAAGGGCGCCGTTTCACTCTATGGAATGGGACGGTTCCCGGTCACCCTTTATAAAGAACAGTGGCTTCGAATTCTTGCCAGCGCCTCCGATATCGAGACGTTCATCCGCGAAAACGACAGCAAGCTCAAGACGAAAGAATAGCGGCGTCTACCTCAATAGGAGCGTTCAACCACCATCATGCCAAAGAAACGAATTGCTTCCGCCCCCGTGCCTCCCCAGCAATGGTTTGTCAAAGAGCTTGCAGGTGAGACGCCACCATCTTTCCCGGCAATGGAGCGGCTTTATGGATTGGCCTCCGATCTGTATGGCATGCGCCCCTGGCGAGTCCTCGCCGAGGACAACCTGATTGTGGCCCGCGACAGCGCCAGCGGCGAACTCTGCTACTGCTCGGTCATGGGCGCCTTCGGTGAGGTTTTTTCCATGCACGCCTATGTCGGAACAGAGGGACTTCGCCAGTTTCGCAAGATCGAGGCCGAAGAGATCGCCGATCCCGGGGAGTTCTATGCGTCCACGCATTGCATCTATGTGGAGTTCGTGCCCAAAGCCGAGTTGCTGCGGCAGGATCGGGAGTTGCTTGCCGCGCTGGGGCATCCGCAAGGCAGGGGCTTGGCCTCGCCCATCTTCCGCACATTGCGCCCCGGCTTTCTCCCCTGGTTTGTCACTGAGGATGAGGCCCGGACGCTGGCCGAGTGCATTCGTGCCGCGATCGTAGTCTGCGCCGCTGTTGTTAGCCAGAAGAGCGTGAAATTCTGGGATCTGGCCGATACCTATCCGATGGTCACCCCCGAGGAGGGTCCGGAGCCTCGATACCACATAGAAATGCTCCATTCAATCCTCCCCCCTGAGGCGCCGGCTCCGCCGGTGCGGCTGGCTGAAGATCCACTGTTGGCCCTACGCGGCCAGGACTATCCCGTGCGGGGAGCGATGGAACTCGACCTTACTTACAGCGGTGCGGCGATCGGGAAGAAGGGCGAACGCAACTCCTGCGCATCGATAGCGATCGCTGTCGATGCGGGGAGTGGAATCGTCCTTGCCCCGGAAGTAACCGATTCCAGCGTTCCGGCCGGAGAGACGCTGGCAAAGGTGTTTCTGAAGGCGATTCAAGCCAGCCGTTCACTGCCCAAGGAGGTCAGAGTGCGCAGCCAAAGGTTGAAGGACTGCCTGGCCCCGCTCATGGAGTCTTTCGGCGTCAGGGTTCGCGTCGCCAGCAGGCTCCCGGCCTCAGACCAAGCTCGATCCCATCTGCTCGGCTTCTTGCGCGGCGATTTCGGTGGAAGATAGAACCAGACCGTCCCGATCCGAACCGCTCAGGTAGCGGACAGCAAAATGCAAACGGCCCGGCAACGGGGAGCGAGAGCCAGCCGATCGCTCAATTTGTCCCGCCCAGCCCCGAAACAACCGTCATCGCCGCCCGGCTTTGCCGGCGCCGAACTTGCCAAACAGATGGACCAATCGCACCCCGGCCTGCAAACTGAGCCAGGAACCGTCTAACCGCGCTCCGAATACAACACCGATTATGAGCGCCAATAGCAACTCCACCGGTACACAAGACCGGATTGGGTGCAAGCCCGATCCTCACTCGAAGCCCCGCCGATCGGAATGTCAGTCAATGCGCTTGGCAAGATGGCAGCGTGGACCCTGTGCCGGATTCTGGATGCGGCGCGCCGGCTGCGCTGCTGGGCAGGACAGCTAACTGTGTTTTCTCCAGCGCGAGCGAGAAGCAGCTTCCGCGTCCGGGCTCACTCTCCACAACTAGCTGGGCGCCATGGCGGCCGGCAATCCACTTGGCTAACGCAAGCCCCAGTCCGGAGCCCGGGGGAGCAGACTCGCCAACAGGCGCGGCGCGGTAGAAGCGATCGAAGATGCGCGGCTTGTGCTCGGAAGCGATGCCGATGCCGCTGTCTGTTACGGAGAGAACGACGCGCGTTCCTGCGAGCGCCGCGGACAGCTTCACACTCCCGCCGGGAGGCGTGTATTTGCTGGCGTTTTCAAGCAGAATCGAGAGCAGGCGCGGAAGAAGATTCCTGTCGCCCAGCAAAGCAAGATCGTCCTCTTCGATTTCGATACTAAAGTCGAGCAGCGCTCGATTCATTGCTTCAATCCAGTTCCCAGCGACCTCTCGAAAGAGGTCGTCGACTCGGATGGGAATTAGCGCGATGGTCTCAGCGCCGCCGTCGGCCCGCGCCAGCGAAAGCAGATTCTCAACAAGGCCCGTCATGCGAAGGGTCTCTTCGTGCAGGCGGCCGAGAACATCGCGATACTCATCGGAATCGCGCGGGCGGTAGAGAGCCACCTCGATCTCCGTGCGCATGAGCGAGATGGGCGTTCGCAGTTCGTGAGAAGCATTGCCGGTGAAGGTGCGCACGCTGGCGAATGCTTTGTCGATGCGCTCCAGCATCTGGTTGAGTGTGCGGGACAGGTCGGATATCTCGTCCTTTGCGCTGGGCTCCGGCAGGCGGATGTCGAGATTGCGATCGTTGATACGGCGCGCCTCGGCGGCCAGCGCGGCCACCGGTTTGAGCGCTTTGCGGCTCATGAAGTGGCCGCCGATCGAGGAGACGAACAGGCCTACGGTGATGAGCAGGAAGAGCTGGATGCGGAGATTGGAGAGGATTGCCAGCGTTTTGTTGAGCGTCAGGCCCGTCTGCACGGTGTAGCGGACGCCGTGAATCGAGATCGGTTCGATGAGAGCGCGGACAGAAGAAGACTCCGCGATGTAAGTAAAATACGAACCGGCCTCTGGAGCCTGTTGGGGCAGCACGAGCGTCGGATATGCGGCTGCCACGTGCGGAGAGCGGTAGATCCAGTTACCCTGCTCGTCTATTACCTGTAGCCATTTGTTGCCGTGACTGACGTTGTATGCAGCAGTGATGGCATCATGCAACTGATCGCGTGTCTCGCCAGCCGGACGGCTCGCGACAAAGCGGCGAACGCTGCGCGCGCGCTGCTGCAGCTCCTCCTTTTCAAGATCGTCGATGGCGCGATGCACCATCCACAGCGAGGCGAAGCCAATGGAGAACATGGTCGTCGCAATTGCCAGCGAATACCAAAGTGTGAGCCGAATCCGGATGGGCAGGGACTTGATCACGACTCCCTCCCCGCAGCGGAGCGCCTGAAGATGTAGCCGGAGCCGCGCACGGTGCCGATCAGCCTCCTGTGATAAGGCGCGTCGATCTTGGCGCGCAGCGAATTCACCAGCACATCCAAAGCGCTGTCCCCGACCGAACGGTCAGCGCCCCAGACACACTCCATCAGCGTCTGCCTCGGTACGCACTGGCCAGCGTTTCTTACAAGGCAGGTGAGGAGCAGGAACTCAAGACGTGTCAGGTCAATGCCTTCGCCATTGCGCGTAACCGCGCGTCTCACCGGATCGATCGTAAGATCGGCGGCTTTGATGGTGCCGTCGCCTTCTTCGCGATCGCGCCGCGTGATGGAATGCAAGCGCGCAACCAATTCGGTGAATGAGAACGGCTTTGTCAAGTAATCGTCCGCGCCCAGGTCGAGTCCGCGAATAATGTCGTCCTCCGTATCGCGCGCGGTCAGCATCAGCACCGGCGTCCTGCGCGACCGCGCTCGCAACTCCCGCATCAGCGCGAATCCATCCAGTTTCGGCAGCCCAATGTCCAACACCATGGCGTCGAGTTCATGGGCCGATGCCATCTCTAGTCCCTTCTCGCCGTCAGCGGCCGTCATCACGGTAAACCCATGTTCATAGAGCCCCTTGCGCAGCAGCTCCAACATACGCGGCTCGTCTTCGACGATGAGGATTCGCATCGGTGCATCCCTACTCTTTAGCGTAAGCGCGAAGTGCATGGAGAAGGCGCCGCTGCGTCATCGAATTCACCACAGATTCACAATCGCCTAATCGGGCGGTCCGCCAACCTTAGAAAACATTCACCGCGCTGTTAACGAGCCTTTAACAAAGCGGCCTAGAGTCCTGCATATAACCAGCCTGAGACTACGCCGATCCGCGAAACCGAAACTCGGGCTGCGCGAGGAGACCAAATGAGACGCTTGCAACTATTATTCACTCTGCTTGTCTTGATCTGCGCTCAGGCCTGCTGGAGTCAGGCCGCAAGGAGCACAATCATGGGAACCGTCGTAGACAACTCCGGCGCCGCGCTGAAGGGGGCGCGTCTTGAGCTGAAACCTTTGAAGCTTGTCGGTGAGACCGATCCGCAAGGTGAATTCAGCCTGTTCGACGTTCCGGCCGGAAGCTATACCCTGTCGGTCTCTTTCGTGGGCTTTCAGACCACGGACACCAAAGTCGATGTGATAGCAGGCCAGACCAAGGCCCTGGAAATCAAGCTCGGCGTTGCCTCGGCTAGCGACGAGATTATAGTTAGCGCCGAGCGCGTGCATGGCGAAGCAGACGCCATCAACGAAACCCGCATGGCGGATAACATTCTGCAAGTTCTTCCGGCGGAATTGATCGTCAGTTTGCCAAATGCAAATGCCGCCGATGCCATTGGGCGCCTTCCATCGGTCTCGCTCTACCGTATTGAGGGGGAAGGCGTCTACATTCAAGTGCGCGGCACCGAGCCCCGCCTGACCAACGTCACAGTGGATGGAATCACGATTCCCGCTCCCGAGCCTACCGTTCGCGAGGTTCGCCTCGACGTGCTGCCTTCGTCGATGATCGACGCGGTCGAACTCAACAAGACCCTCTCCGCCAACGTGGATGCCAACGGCATCGGCGCATCGGTGAATCTACGCACCAAGACCGCCGGCGAGCGCCCGACCTTGGATGCATTCATGGACGGCGGCTACACCGACATCATGAATGGCCGCGCTTCGACAGCGGAGGGAGTGACCGTGGGAAAGCGATTCGGCGCAACCAAGCGCTTCGGCCTCCTGCTCAATGGCGCGTACGACTACAATGGCCGCGGCATCGACAACTTTCAGCCCGCGCTCGATCCTTACTCCACATTCGCCGCCCCCTTTTATGACAGCAACACCATTCGCGACTATCGCTACTACCGCTACCGCTATGGCATGTCTGGGGCCGCGGATTTCAAGCTGAACGACAACACTAGCTTCTATGCCAACGGCATCTACTCCGACCTGAAGGACTGGGGCGACAAGTGGTATTACAAGCCCGTCTCGCAGGTGCTCTCAGCTGCCGGTGTTTACAGCAGCAAAGCTGCAAAAGCGCCTGCCTTTTACACCTCCAGCAAGCGCCCCAATGCTTCGGTTGGTACCCTCATTCTGGGCGGGCGCCACCTGGGCAGCAAGTCCTGGTTTACGGCCGTCGCTTCCGCCTCCTACTCTTATGAAGTCGATTCGGCGG
This sequence comes from uncultured Acidobacteriaceae bacterium, assembly GCA_963799145.1. Lineage (GTDB taxonomy): Bacteria > Acidobacteriota > Terriglobia > Terriglobales > Acidobacteriaceae > Telmatobacter. Next base: position 43,166 of record CAWCWQ010000131.1, read on the forward strand.
GCAACCCCAAGGCCGACTTTGCATGGAATGGCCCTTCTCTGGGCAACACATGCGACTACAGCCTGACCGGAGCGGCGGATAAGTATCATCCCCACTTCGCCAACTGCGACAACTCGGGCACTTCGCCGCTTCTGGCAGCTTCCAACTGGGTTTTCCAGGATCTTACAACCTCCACCGGCAAAGACTCGCAGCTCAATTTGACCGCGGCCTCTTCTTATGCCCGCAACTACAACGCCGGTTCGCACTTTGGAACCTTCGAGATGGGTTTCAAATTCAGCAATGGCCACAAGGCTCAGGATGCCACCGAGACAGTCTATGACGGATGGGCTCTCACCGGCGCAGCCACCTCTCCCTATACCATGGCCGCATTGCAGAGCGGCTTCCATAACACCGATTACTTCGGCGGAAACTACTTCGGCGGCAATTTCGGCCCTGTCTCGGACTTCAACAAGGTTGTCAATTTCACGCTGAACACCCCCGCCTTCGCCGGATCGGTGGATCAGGTCAAGACTGCTGGCGATACCGCTCCCAATCTCTTCGATTTCGTCGAGCAAGTTACCGCCGGGTACGCGATGAACACCATCGACTTCGGCAAGCTTCACGTGCAGACCGGGCTGCGCTTTGAAAACACGCGGATGGACACGCTGGGCCATACGCTCTGCTACTACACCAACAAGACTTACAAGACTTGCGGTGTGGCGTCGTATACCGGCAGCGCCGAGCAGTGGGTGGTCAACGCGGTCACCAACAGTCCATCCTATCTGGACATACTGCCTAACCTGCAATTGCGCTATGCGCTCGACTCGAACTCCGCCTTGCGCGCGGTATACGCTCGCGGCGTCGCCCGTCCGACCCCCTACCAGTTGGTCCCCTACGTGACGGAAGACTCCACCGCCAGCCCTGTCTCTGTATCCGTAGGCAATCCCGGTCTCCGCCCCGAGCACGCCAACAACTACGACCTGCTCTATGAGACTTCGCTGCATCCGCTGGGCTTGATTCAGGCGGGCTTCTTCTTCAAGCAGTTGACAGCGCCGCAGGTTCCCACTTCCATCGCGGGCAACATCAACGTCGCCAGCCTTCCGGCGGGCTCCGTTCCGGCCGAGGAGCTGCAGGCCATCGCTAACTATCCTGGAGATTCGATCAACATCACTGTCAATGGCCAGAACGCTTACCTCTACGGCTTCGAGGCCAGTTACCAGCAGCACCTGAGCTTCCTGCCCGGCGCGCTGAGCGGTTTCGGCATCAACGCCAACTACGGCTACACTGCCTCGAAGGAAAAAGGCTTCCCGCTGCGACTCGATCAGCCGCGCTTGATCGACCAGGCGACCAATACCTGGAGGGTCAGCCCCTCCTTTGACAACAAACGTCTCTCCGCCCGCGTGGGTCTCGCCTACGACGGCCCGAGCGAATTCCAGTACAGCTACATATCGCCGGCTTTGGTTTCGGGGGCAGACGTCAGCAATCTCGGTCCCACCGGCCCCTCGGGCGACATCTGGACACTGGCGCACTATCAGGTGGACGCCCAGGCCAGCTATCGCATCTGGCGCGGGCTGAGCGCCAAGGTCGTCGGCCTCAACCTCAACAACGAGGTCTTCGGCTACTACCAGGGCAGCGACCAATTCCTGAACCAGCGCGAGTACTACAAGCCCACCTATACCGGCGGCTTGCGTTATAACTTCGGCGCGGGAAGGGAATAGAAGTAGATTCCTTTGCAACTATGACGGGCGTTCAGGCACTCCCTGAGCGCCCGCATGCTTCGCGGCAGCCGGTACAGAATCGCCGATCAGGCGATCGAATTCACCGTGCATTCATCAAGGCATCGAAGATGCGCATTTCTTTCTTAGTGAAAATTCACAATGTCCTTAACAAGGCTTTAAGAATTGCTCCTACCCTCGACTCAGGACCAGAAGCCCGGCCTGAATCTTGTTCAGTGTCCAGCGATTGGCTGGAATGAGGAGAGCCATGCGTAAACAAGTCTTCGCGATTGCAGTGGGTCTGCTTTGCCTCTTCGTTGTCCCGCAAGCAGTTTGCCAGGCAGGCAACGGCGTCATAACCGGAGTTGTCAAAGACTCGGCAGGCGCAGTTCTGCAGGGGGCCAAGGTCGAGATGCAGCCCCAGATCCGGCCTGTCACGACCGATGGACAGGGCGAGTTTACCGTAACCGAAATGGATCCGGGCACATACGCCGTAACCATCTCCTATGTTGGATTTGCACCCTACACCGGTAATGTAACGGTGGTCGCGGGCCAGACCGCTCGCATTGACGCCGTCCTCAAGGTCGGATCGGCGAACGACGAGGTCGTTGTGACGGCGGATCGTCCCTTCGGCGAGGCTGAGGCCATCAATCGCACGCTCGCCGCGGAGAACATCCTCCAGGTTCTGCCCGCCGATGTGATCGTCTCCCTGCCGAACGCCAACATCGCCGACGCGCTGGGCCGGATGGCTTCTGTGACCATCGAGCGCGACGAGGGCGAAGGCAAGTACGTGCAGATTCGCGGCACCGAGCCCCGCTTGAGCAACACCATGATCGACGGTGTGACCGTTCCCTCGCCGGAGAGCGGCGTCCGCCAGATCAAGCTCGACACCATCGCATCCGATCTGGTGGACTCGGTCGAGATCAACAAGACGCTACAGGCCAACATCGATGCCGACGGCATCGGCGGATCGGTAAATCTGGTGACGAAGACCGCGGGCGAAGTGCCGGCTGCCACCCTCTATGGAATTGGCGGATATACGCCGATCATCGGAGGCCGCACTGTGGATCAGATGGGCGGCACTGTTGCCAAACGCTTCGGCGCCCAAAAGAAACTGGGCCTGTTGGTTGGTGGGACCTACGACTTCAACGGCCGCGGCATCAACGACATCGAGCCCTCTCCCACGGCGGACAGCGCCACCCCCCATTACGACAGCATGGACATCCGCGACTACATCTACTACCGCACGCGCTGGGGCGCGACTGCTAGTGCCGATTACAAGCTGGCGGAAGGCTCCAACATCTCTCTGCGCGGCCTCTTCTCCACCTTCCGCAACTGGGGCAACAAATGGGTTTACACAATGAATGACGGCGATGTCCCGGGATACAGCCAGGACTGGCGCCGTCCCAACATGGCGGTTGGCAGCCTGGCATTGCAAGGAAAGCACGTCTTCAACGCATCTACAATCAACTGGAGCGTCTCCGCAGGGCGCTCGCGCCAGCTCAGCGGCAGCGGCAGCGCAAAGTACTCCTGGGTTGGCGATCCCAATATCAACTGCACAAACGTCCCGGGTGTCAGCGTCAATCGGCCTGGCTGGAGCGCGGGATGCTTCGGCTCCGGAGCCGACGACTCCGAGAATCCCAACAACTACAAGCTGAAGTCGTTTGCGCCGCCCACCGTCGGCCAGAGCGCGCAGGTGAACCTTCAGGCATCGGGATCCTACGGCAGGATTTATCATTTCGGCTCCCATTTCGGAGCTTTTGAGTTCGGCGCCAAGATCCGCAACGCCCACAAGTTCGACGACACCTACGACGAAACCTTCAAACCGAAGGGAAAGGTACTGGTTTCGGCTCATCCGGAGTGGGACAGCGACTTCACCGACCCAAATTACTACGACAAGACCTACCATGTGGGACCGGTTACCGATTACAACAAGGTAGAAAGCTACGTGAATGGCAACGCGAGCCTCTTTACGCTGAGCGGCGGCCCCGGCGTCAACGCCAACAACTACGACTTCGTCGAGCGCATCCCGGCCGGCTACCTGATGAATACGATCGAACTCGCAAGCCGTGTTCGATTGGTTACAGGAATTCGCTTTGAAGCCACGCACCTGGCTACGCTGAGTTACGATCCCAACCTCAATCCCCCCGCCACCACGCTTACGTTCAAGGCCGGTGGCGACTACCTGGATGTTCTGCCTAGCGCCTCGCTGCGCTTCGCGGTGGACAAGAACTCGGACCTGCGAATTGTGTACGGGCGCGGGCTGGCCCGGCCCGATCCCCAGGACGTGACGGCAGCAGTGGGCCAGCCGGATATTTCGACAACCCCTGCCACCGTGAGCATCGGCAATCCCAGCCTCAAGGCCGAGTACGCCAACAACTACGACCTCTTGTATGAGCGCAACCTGAGCCACCTGGGCCTGATCCAGGCCGGCTACTTCTACAAGGATCTGTCGAACCCGATCGTCACCCTTCAGACTCTGACCAACAATTACCAATACAATCCGGGAGCGCCAACCCTCGTCTCCCAGCCGAGCAACGCCGGCAGCGCGCATGTTCAGGGTGTTGAATTCAGCTACCAGCAGCGCATGTCCTATCTCCCAGGAGTGCTGAGCGGCGGCGGCCTATCCGCCAACTACAGTTACACCGCCTCGCAGGCAAACGAAGTCAATCCCCTGCGCACCGACAGCCCGGCCCTTCTCCGCCAAGCGCCCAATAGTTGGAACATCAGCCCCACATTCGACACCAAGCGCTTTTCGATGCGTGTCGGCATGACCTTCGACGACAAGATGATTTACGCCTATCAGTACGAGAATCTGGCATACGCCACCGATGCGAACGGTAACCCGATCGTCGTCAACGGCGCGCAACAGACAGTTCCCAATCCGCAAGTAAACGGCACGGCAGGCCCAGCGGGCGATAACTACCTTTACGCTCACTTCCAGTTCGACACGCAGGCCAGCTACAAGCTGCCGTTGGGCTTCCAGGTGTACGCCTACGGCCTGAATCTCAACAACGAAGTCTTCGGATTCTACAACGGCAGCCCGCAGTATGTGGTCCAGCGCGAGTATTATCATCCCACCTATGCGGGCGGGCTTCGCTGGACATCTCACCGCGAATAACAAACGTTTCATAGCATCCCGCATCGCTCCAATTAGGCCGGCATCGCCCATTCCATCGGGCAATGCCGGCCGCGGGGTATCCCTGCATTTCAACAAGAGGAAAGACCATTGGACTCTTGCGTTCGCGCTTTCAAGCACATGGCCGGCGACAGGGCTATTCGCATTTGTTCAACCGACAAGAACGGAGTACCTCGATGAAGCATCGCAATCCCGGTTGCATCTCCGCCATCGTGCTATGCGCCATGCTAGCCGCCGCCTCTAGCCTCCTTGCTCAGACGCCCACTGCAAGCTCGCCGAAGGACACTGCGGTTCAGCAGCAAGAGTTGAAACTCGTCGTCATCGTCAGCCGCCACGGAGTTCGCTCTCCCACGGGCAAGCTCGACCAGCTGAATCAGTACTCCAGTCAGCCATGGCCTGCATGGAGCGTCCCGCCGGGCTACCTGACCGAACATGGCGCGCATCTAATGACGCTGTTCGGCGCCTACGACCGTCAGTTATTGGCCGCACAGGGTCTGCTTGCGCCCAGCGGTTGCGGCGATGCAGCTCGAATCAGAATCGTTGCCGACTCCGACCAGCGGACACGAGAGACAGGCAAGGCGCTCGCCGCGGGCCTCGCGCCCGGCTGTGCTGTCGAGGTTGCCGCCCGTCCGGAGGGCACAGCCGATCCGCTTTTTCATTCATTAGGGGCTGGCGTAAGTCATCCCGACCACCAGTTAGCGACAGCGGCGATCTCCGGCCGCATCGGCGCCAATCCGCAGGGATTGACAGAGGCATATCGCCCGCAACTCGAAGCGCTCGAAGTGGTGTTGCGCGGTTGCAATCCAGCTTCTGCTTGCGCTGGCACTCCGGCGCCGCAGTCGCTCTTCGATATTCCTTCTTCGATAGCACCCGGAAGAGGAGACCATCCTGTCGAGCTAAGAACGCCCCTTGGAGTCGCCTCAACCATGACGGAGAACCTGCTGCTTGAATACGCCGAGGGCATGGATGCGGCGCTGGTGGGCTGGGGCCGCGTGGACCTGAGCAAGCTGCGCTCACTTCTGCAACTTCATGAGGCCAGCGAGGACATCGAGCGGCGCACGCCTTATCTGGCGCGGGCGCAGTCTTCTTATCTGCTTTCTCATGTTCTTGAGTCGATGGAGCAGGCGGTGGAAGCAAGATCCGTTCCAGGCGCGCTCACAAAGCCCGGCGACCGCCTGCTGATTCTGGTTGGGCACGACACCAATATCTCCAACATCGGCGGGGCATTGGGCCTCGACTGGCTCATCGACGGCCGGCGCAACGACACGCCGCCGGGTGGGGCTCTGGTCTTTGAGTTATGGAAAAAGCGCGGCGAGGATGAGTATTCGGTTCGTACCTATTACACGGCGCAAACGCTCGATCAGATGCGCAACGCCACTCCATTGAGTCTCGGTAATCCTCCTGAGCGCGTCCCCGTATTTGTGCCAGGGTGCAGTCGGGCCGATGCTTCCTGCCAGTGGAGAGCATTTCTGCAGGCAACGCAGGCCGTGACCGGCTTAGCATCCATAAAGTGAACTGAAGAAAGTGTAGCGGTCCTGTGCGCCGACTGTCCCTAATGGAATCGATACCGTCTTCGCGGTCTCCCTATGAAGACTGGACGATCTGCGCAACCATCCTGGCGCAGGTATCGATGCCCAAAGTGCTGTTCATGGTGATGTGGTAAAGCCGGGGATCGGCCGAGTCGCAGTCGTAGTAGTACCGCGCATAGTGCAGGCGCTCGGAGTCTACGCGGCGCAGCAGAGCTTGCACGTTTTGCTCCTGCGGATGGCGAAGCTTCATGCGCGCAGCCTTCTCGTTGAGCGGCGCATAGACCAGCATGCGGAGGACGTGGGGATGACGCCGCAAAATGCATTGCGCGCTGCGCCCAATGATGACGCAATTGCCCACCTTGGCGGCCTCTTGAATGATACTTGCTGTGAAAATCTGCACCGTATCGCGATCCACCGCGAGTTCGGCCCCCTCCCCGGTATACGACTCCGGGCCTCCCTGGCGGAAGCTCTTCATCACCCGCTCCCACCAGGCGATGGCGTGTTCGTCGGCTTGCGCGGCCCAGGCAGGGTCCACCTTCCCCATGGCCGCGACCTGCTCGATGATCTGCTTGTCAATGCACTCCCAGCCCAGAAGTTCCGCAACCTTGCGCCCAATGTCGGAGCCTCCGCTGCCGTACTCCCTTGCAATCGTCAAAACGTTGAACATTGTCTCCCTTTCTTCCTTGCCGCCACCCCGCTCCCTTTTCGATCGCGGCAATTCGTTCCTACCTCAGCATCGTATGGCACGGGAGTTGTAATCGGCCACGGCGCGTGCAACTTCCGCAGCCGGCTGGCGGTCGTTGGGGTCTTCTTCCAGCCAACTACAGAGAGACTCGAAGACGGCGCCCACAAGGCAACGGGCGGCAATCTCCGGCGCAAGAAACGGAAGATGCGCCTGGAGTAGACCGCAGCGTTTGGCTTACCTGCTCGGCGTACTGCCGCAGTATCGCGCGGCGCACCCGCTCCAGGCGGGGGCTCAGGCCCGACGACTCGACGATAAGGATCCGCGCATCCGCCGGGTTGTCGGCCAGAAACAGAAAGAGCGACTCCACCGCGCATCGAATCCCCAGTAGGGCGTCGGCCTGGGAGGCTCTGGCCCGATACATCACCTCTGTCACCTTCTGTCCCAGCGCTTCGAGGACCGCCGCAAAGACGTCTTCCTTATTGCGGAAGTGCGCGTAAAAGCTGCCCACCGAGCTATCCGACTCAGCCACGATCATGGGAACGGTGGTGGAGTGATAGCCGTTGGCGCCGAAAAGACGGGTGGCGGCGTCCAGAATCGTCTTCCGCCGGGCATCCTTGCGGGCTTCCGTCGCGAGTGTTTTGCGATATGCCATGTTTTTGCACAAGTCCTCTTGACAAGAAAAGAATGACATGTCATTCTATTCTTGTCAAGAAGGAAAGACGCTGATGCGAACAAGAGCAGTCAGAACGACGCGACAAGCAACCTTAGAAGACCTTCGTTACAGCTTGGCTGGGGCCTGATCCAGGTCATGGCCCTGGCACAATCCACGCGAAACTACCGACTCTCAGCATTCTTCTTGTTGGCTCTAATGCCCCTCGCTGGCTGCGGCCCCAAAGCCCAGGTGGCTGCCGACCAGCCGGTGCCGGTGCGCGTGCGCGCGCCCAATCGGGTCCGTCAGCCTGTTTCTGTGGCTGTCAGCGGAACGGTCGAGGCCAATGTGACGGCCCAGGGCGCATTCCAGATCGCCGGACGTGTGGCGAGGGTTTTTGTGGAAGAAGGACAGGCGGTGAGCAAGGGACAGGTGCTGGCGGAGCTGGACCCGACCGACTACCGCAACGCATACGATGCGGCGCAAGGGCAGGCGGATGCGGCGCGGGCAGTGGACGCCAAGGCGCAGGAAGGCCCGCGTTCGCAGGAGCTGGAGCAGGCGCGCATCGACGCTCGAACAGTGGCAGGACCAGTACAACCGCATGAAGTTCCTCTACGACCACAAGAGCCTGCCGGCCAACGACTTCAAGAAGATCGAAGCCGGGTACCAGGCGGCGCAGCAGCGCTACGAGATGGCGCGGCAAGGCACGCGGATCGAGGACAAGGAAGCCGCGACCGGGCAGTTTCGCGCCGCGGCGGCCCAGGCGCACGAGGCGCAGAAGCGGCTGGGAGACACGCAGTTGCGGGCGCCGATCTCGGGCTTTGTCGGAATGCGGCGAATCGACGTGGGAGACACGGTCGGAGCCGGGGTTCCGGTGATCTCCGTGCTGGACCTGAATCCGGTGAAGGTGCGCGTGGCCATTCCGGAATCCGAAATCGGCAAGGTGCGGGAAGGCGCGCGCGCCACGGTGACCATCCCCTCGCTCGATAAGAAGCAATTCGAGGGAAAAGTGGAAACGGTGGGCGTGGCGGCGGACCCGGCCTCGCGCACCTACAGCGCCAAAATTGCCGTTCCCAACCCGGAGCGTTTGCTGCGGGCGGGGATGGTGAGCGAGGCGCGGGTCTTTTCGCCAGCGATGGTCAACGCCATCACTGTACCCGGCGGCGCGATTGTCCACGATCCGCAGGGCGTGGCGCAGGTGTACGTGTACTCGCCCGAGCGGCAGCGCGTTTATGCCAAGCGGGTTGACGTGGGCGGGCCGATTGGAAATGAAGTGGAGATTCTCAGCGGCCTTGCGGGCGACGAGCAGGTGGTGGTGGCGGGCCAGCAGAATGTGCGTGAAGGCTCGCCGGCCAGGATTGTGGGAGGCGGCCAGTGAACCCCGTCCGCGCGGCTCTGCGCTATCCGCAGGTGACTCTGGTTCTTTCGGCCATGCTCTTCGCGGCCGGCCTGTATTCGCTGGTTACCATGCCGCGGCGCGAGGATCCCAAAGATCACCATCCGTATCGGCATTGTCGCCGCCGTTTATCCGGGCGCGACCTCCCGGGAGGTGGAAGACCAGGTCACGCGCAAGATCGAAGAGCGCCTCTTCCGCTTCGCCGAAGTGCGCCGCGACAAGACCTATTCCACCACCCGCAACGGCATGGTGGTCGTCAATGTCGAGCTGAACAAGTCGATCAAGGACGCAGACGAGTTCTGGTCGAAGCTGCGCCTGGATATGGCGCAACTGAAGGCCACCGACCTGCCGGCGGGCGTGCTCGGCCCGATGGTCGACTCCGACTTCGGCGACACCGTCGCGGTGCTGATTGCCGTGCATGGCGGCAACTATGGCCCCAGAGAGCTGAAGGGCTACGCGCAAACCGTGGAAACGGCGCTGCGCGCCATCCCGGCGGTTTCGAAGATCAAGCGCATCGGCGATCAGAAGGAAGAGATCGATATCGATACTTCATCGGAACGGCTTGCGCAGTATGCCGTGAATCCGCTGAAAGTGATGCAGGCGCTGCAAGGACGCAACACGGTGCAGTTTGCGGGCCGCGTGCCGGCCGGCGAGAGCAAGGTGCCGATCGACTCCGGCGGACGCCTGCAGACCGAAGACCAGATTCGGCCAGCGTGATGGTCGATGTTTCGCCTGCCGGCCAGCCGGTAGCCATCGGCGACTTGGCCACCGTGGAGCGGGTCTACAAAGACCCCACTGAATATGCCCGCATCGGCGGCGAGCAGAGCATTCTGCTCGCGGTCGAGATGCACGAGGGCAACAACATCGTGGACTTCGGCAACAACGCTGCGCGCCACGCTGAGGAGCGTGCAGGCGACTCTGCCGCCGGACGTGAAGCTGGACCTGGTGGCGGATCAGCCGAGTGTAGTTTCCGAACGCATTCGCGATTTCTTCGGCGAATTCGGCATTGCCATCGTCGCGGTCATCCTGGTGACCATGCTGCTGCTGCCGCTGCGGGTGGCGCTGGTCTCCGCCATCGCCATTCCGGTCACGGTGTCGATGACCTTCGGCATGCTGAACGCCTGCGGCATCGAGCTGCAGCAGGTGTCGATTGCGGCGCTGATTGTGGTGCTGGGCATGGTGGTGGACGACGCCATCGTGATTGCCGACAACTATGTGGAACTGCTGGACCGCAAGGTGCCCATCGATGAGGCGGCGGAGAGGTGCGCGACGGAGATGGCGGTTCCAGTGCTGACCGCCACGCTGACTATCATCGCGGCCTTTGCCCCGTTGCTCATGCTCACCGGCGCAGTGGGCGAGTTCATCCGCGCGCTGCCGATTGCCGTGGCCATCTCGCTGGGCACTTCGTTTGTCGTAGCCATGCTGCTGACGCCGCTGATGGCGCGCTTCTTCATCCGCAAAGGGCTGCGCGATCACGAACAGGAAGATGCAGCCGCAGCCGCGCAAGCTCACTCCGCTGGACCACATGCAGCGGTATTACAACACAGCCATCATCTGGGCCATGCACCACAAGCGGGCGGTTCTGGTTATCGAGCTTGCTGGCGGTTGCGGCCGGGATTGGAATTCTACAGCTGGTGCCGCAACTGCTGTTTCCGCTGGCCGAGCGGAACCAGTTCGTGATGGATGTGTGGCTGCCGGAGGGCTCGAAGATCGAGGCCACCGACGCCGCCGTGCGCCGGATTGAAGCGGTCTTGAGCCAGGAGCCGCAGGTCAAGGCCTATACCAGCTTTCTGGGCGAAAGCGCGCCGCGCTTCTATTACAACGTGAACCCGCAGGCCCCGGCCGCGAACTATGCGCAGATACTGGTGAACACCAAAAACGCGAAGGAAACGCCCAAGCTGGTCGGCCAGTTGCGGCAACGGCTGCCCGATGCCGCCCCGGAGGCCAAGGTCTTCGTCAAGGAACTCCAGCAGGGACAGGATTATGGAGGCTCCGGTCGAGGTGCGAATCTCCGGAGACGACATCGGCGCGCTGGAAACGCTGGGCAACCGTGTAGAGGATGTCTTCCGGCATACGCCGGGCGCCATCTATATTCATTCCGACTGGCACGAGGACGCCTGGCAGGTTGGCCTGAACGTGCGTGAGGAAGTGGCCAACCGGATGGGATTGACCAATGCCGCCATCGCCCAGCAGTTGGCGGCGGGTTTTGAGGGCGCGCCGGTGACGACATTCTGGGAGGGCGACCGCGGCGTGGATGTGGTTCTGCGGCTGGACCCCGCGGACAGGCAGAGCTTCCGGAACGTGTCCGACACCTACGTGATGTCTCCGGTGACCGGGGCAAGGGTTCCGCTGGCGGCGGTGGCGTCGCTCACTTCGGAGTGGCAGCCGGGCAGAATTGTGCGCAGAAACGGCGTCCGCACATTGACGGTGCGCGCGTTTCCCAGCGGACACCGGCTGGCAAGCGAGATTCTGGGCGACGCGCGCAAGCAGCTGGACGCCATCTCCCTGCCGCCTGGGTACCGCATCGAATTTGGCGGGGAGTACGAAAACCAGCAGGAGACCTATGGCGAAATGCGCATCGCGCTCATCGCCAGCCTGGTGCTGATCTTCCTGATCCTGCTCTTTCAGTTCCGCACCCTCGTTGACCCGCTGATCGTGATGGCGGCGTTTCCCCTGGCCCTGCCGGGCGCGGCTCTGGGCCTGCTGATCACCCACAACACCTTCGGCTTTACGGCTTTTGTCGGCATCGTCAGCGTGGGCGGGCTGGTGGTTAGAAACTCCATCATTTTGATCGACTACATCCATGATCGGATGAACAGCGGGGTGGAGCTGGAGCAGGCGGCGCTGGAGGCCGGTGAACGGCGGTTGCGGCCCATCTTTCTCACTTCGGCCGCCGCCGCGGTTGGCGTCATTCCCATGATTCTCTCCGGGTCCAGCCTGTGGTCTCCGCTGGCCAGCGTCATCGCCTTCGGGCTGCTGGGATCGATGTTCTTTACACTGGTGGCCATCCCGGTCCTGTTTGTAGTGGCGCGCCGCAAGCGGGCCGTGGCGCTTTCCGCACACAGAAGTTGGCGCTGCTGCTGCTGTTGCTGGCGTTTGGCGGCGCTGCTCGCGCTCAGGAGCGGCGCATCGCGCTGGATGAAGCTGTCGCGCTGGCCACCGAGCAGAACTCTACCGTCAAGATGGCGCACTTGAAGACCAAAGAGATGAATGCGCGCGTGACCGAGGCGCGCGCCAATTATTTTCCGGTGATCGAGCAACGAGAGCAGCGCCGTGCATCTGGGCGAAATGGAACACCTGGTGATTCCGATGGGCGCATTGGGAACGTATCCCAGCGCCGGTCCCGATTCCTGGAGATAAAGTCTCGCATCAAGCTGGGGAACCAGGATTTTCTGCTGACTCAAACCACGGCGGCGCAGCCTATCACGCAGTTCTTCAAGATTCACGCCGGCGTGAATGTGGCGCGGGCGGATGCGGGCATGGCGCGGGACGATGCGCGGCGGGCCGAAGACGAAGTTGCGCTGAAGATGAAGGAGCTTTATTACAGCCTGCTTTCGGCCGAGCGGCGCAAGCAGGCGGCGGAGCTTCGCATCGAGGCAGGAGAGGAGCGCCTGAGCGAGGCTCGCAATGGAGTCGAGGCGGGAGCGGTGCTGGAGTTGAAGGTGCTGGAAGGGCAGGCGCAGATCGCCGAAGCGCGTCATCGCGCTGGGATCGCTGGAAGACGCCATCTCCGACATGAAGGTGGAGTTCAACGATCTGACCGGCCTGCCGCTGGACAGCGAGGTGGAGCTGGTCCCGCCGGCGCCTGAGACTTCGGATGCAACCGCCGGCGATTTGGAGACCGAGGCGCTGGCTCACAATCCGGAGGTTGCAGCCGCTGAAGAGACGCTGAAGAAAGCGCGGGCAGGCCTGAGCGCGGCGCACGCGGAGTACATTCCCGAAGTCGGCGCCTTTGCGCGATTACGTCTACCAGAACGGCGTGCCGCTACTGAGTGAAAACAACGCCGCCGCGGGTCTCAAGATGAACTGGACGCTGCTGGAGTTCGGCAAGCGAAGCGGGCAGGTGCATGAGCGCCGGGCGCAGGTAGCCGAGGCCGAGGAGAACCTCAGGCAGGTTGAGAATCGGGTGCGCGTGGACATAGAAATGGAAGTGCGCAAGGTGCGGCGCGCGGAGACCGGCCTGGAAGCGGCGCGGGAGAGTGTGGCAGCGCGAGCCGAGATGCGGCGGATCACAGCCAATCAGGTGGAGGCGGGCACGGCCAATCCCTCCGCGCTCAAGGAAGCCGAAGGGCAGCTCGCCGAGGCCGAAGCCGGGCTTTTTCAGGCGGAGATGGAGCGCGGCACAGCCCGCGCCGAGATGGAGCGGACGCTGGGGCGGAAGTAGCTCCCAAGACGATCGATTCTTCAAGTTCCGTTGCGGCCTCCAAGCATTCGGTTCGCCTCTTTTCCTCCCGTTGGAGATAGGGCCAGAATCTCACTCTCGTGAGTTATGATGCAGATCATGGCCCCCATAGAGCATGGTTCCGAATGGCGAGGGGATGCTCTGGACCTTCGCCTGATAATCGATTCGGCGCCCGCGCTGATTCATACCAGCCGGCCGGACGGCTGCCTCGACTTCTTCAATGGAACCTGGCGGGATTTCGTGGGGCTTCCGCTCGAGGATCTTCTGGGGTGGAAATGGGTGGCAGCGATCCATCCCGCGGACATTGAAGGGATGCTCGAAGCGTTGCGAAGCGCGCATACGGCGGGCGAGGATTTCGAATACGAATCGCGCGTGCGGCGGGCGGACGGTGTGTACCGCTGGATGCTTCACCGCAGCGTTCCGCGGCGAGATGAAAACGGAAACATCCTGAGATGGTTTGGATCGAGCATCGATATCGAGGACCGCAGACGCGCCGAAGGACTGGCTCGGCAAAGCGAGGCGGACCTCCGGCAGATATTGAATGACGCGCCGCAACATGTGGCCGTTCTGGGGACAGATAGAAGGCGGCTTTTTCTCAACCAATCCGCGCTCGATTGTCACGGCTGGACGGTTGAATGGTGGCAGGCCTGCGATACGTCCGAGTTGTTTCACCCAGACGACCTGGAGCGCGTCAATCGCGAGGTTGAAGGCGCCTTCTCAGCCGGATACCCGCTCGAAATCGAGGCGCGCCTACCGATGCGCGATGGGATGTACCACTGGTTCTTCTTCCGCTACAAACCGCTGCGCGACGACTGCGGGCGCATCACGCGCTGGACTGTAGCGGCGATCGATATACACGATCGAAAGCGTGAGGAAGAAAGACTTCAAAACGAAAACGTTGCATTGAAAGAAGAGATCGACAAGGCATCCATGTTCGAGGAGATCGTGGGCTCTTCTCCCGCCCTGCGCGCCGTGCTGACTCGTGTCGCCAAGGTCGCGCCCACCGATTCCACCGTCCTGGTCACCGGTGAAACAGGCACCGGCAAGGAACTGATCGCCCGCGCCATCCATAAGCGATCTCCACGCTCTGCGCGGGCTTTTGTCAGTGTGAATTGTTCCGTAATTCCACGCGACTTGATCGCATCGGAGTTATTCGGCCACGAAAAGGGTGCCTTTACGGGCGCTACTCAGCGGCATCTCGGCCGCTTTGAATTGGCCGAGGGAGGCACGATCTTCCTGGATGAAATCGGAGAACTTCCCGCGGAGACGCAGGTGGCACTCTTGCGTGTTCTACAGGAACGGGAGTTCGAGCGCGTGGGCGGAAACCGGCCGATCCGCTGCGAAGTGCGCGTGATTGCGGCTACCAACCGCGACTTGCCGGCGGCTGTCGCCGCGGGCGCATTCCGCAGCGACCTCTTTTACCGGCTCAACGTCTTTCCCATCGAGATGCCCCCTCTGCGGAAGAGAAGAGAAGACATTCCGTTGCTGGTCGAGTACTTCATCCACCGTTACGCGAGAAAAGCGGGCAAGAACATCCGGCAGGCTGGCAAGAAGAGCATGGAGCTGCTTCAGTCCTACCCCTGGCCGGGCAACATTCGCGAGCTGCAGAACGTCGTCGAGCGATCGGTCATTCTGTGCGAAACGGAGAGTTTTGCGGTGGACGAGAGCTGGCTTTCAAGTCAGTCCCCCGCTACGGTGCCCGGCAGCCGCGTTGGACTCTCTCAGCTGCTTGCCGCGCAGGAGAAGGACACAATTGAAGCGGCGCTGAGAGAGTGCGCCGGACGCGTCTCCGGACCCTCTGGAGCCGCTGCCAGGCTGACCATGCCCCGATCGACGCTGGAATCGAAGATCAGAACGCTGGAGATCGACAAGAGCCGCTTCAAGACCAAGTGAAGCTCACAAGCTTCAATATCCCCCAAGCGCTTTCCCGCAAGCGCCTTCTGGAACAATTCCGCGCGGACTTTTTGTGCAAATTTTCGCCAATTGGCGAACTTTCGTCATGTCGGCAATCTAGCAGCTACTTATTTATCAATCAGATACGATTGGCACGGCGATTGCACTCTATGAATGCAGAATCGTTCGGGGTGAGGACGGATGCTACGGATTGAGCGAGTTGCGAGCGGGGTGGCCGTCTTTCGGTTGATAGGCTGCCTGAATGCGGAAAACGTGGCCGAATTGCAATCGCTCTTTGAATTGGAAAGTAAGGATCGCCAGATGATTCTGGACCTGAGAGATCTAACCCTCGTGGATCGAGAAGCTGTCGGGATTCTTGAGCACTGCGAGAAGGGGCGCGTCCGGCTTATGAACTGTCCGGCGTATATCCGCGAGTGGATCAAGCAAGAAAGAAACTCAGCCTGACGAAGGTCGGGTCGAATTACCTCTCAACTGTGGATACCCATGCGATCGGAGGATAGTTATGAGTCTGGAAGGGGTTTTGGACTGCGAGCCGCGCAACCGGCAATTGTGCTTCGCGAGCAAGGATGCGAGCTATGGGAACAATGCTCCTTTTCTGGCTGAAGAAAGCGCTGTCCGGCCGGGGTTTGCGGGAATCGTTGGGCAGAGCCGGGCTCTGCGCGAGGTGCTCGATCTCGTCGAGATGGTGGCTGCCTCCGATTCGACCGTCCTCCTGCTCGGGGAGACTGGCACCGGCAAGGAGTTAATTGCACGCGCGATTCACGATCGCAGCCGCCGCAGGAGCCATAACTTCGTCAAGGTCAATTGCGCCGCTATCCCCAGCGGATTGCTGGAAAGCGAGCTCTTCGGGCACGAACGCGGCGCCTTCACGGGAGCGATCGAGCAGAGGGCCGGCCGGGTCGAGATGGCAGACCAGGGTTCGCTGTTCCTGGATGAGATCGGCGACATTCCGCTGGAGTTGCAACCCAAACTCCTTCGCGTGTTGCAGGAGCGGGAATACGAACGATTGGGCAGCACGCGAACGAAGCAAGTAAACGTGCGCGTTGTGGCCGCGACCCATCGCGACCTGGAAGAGATGATCCTCGAGAGGCAGTTCCGCAGCGACCTCTACTACCGGCTTAATGTTTTTCCCATCGCGATTCCTCCCCTGCGCGAACGCCCGGAAGACATTCCGCTGTTAGTGCGGCACTTCGTCCGGAGATTTGCCAAGCAGATGGGCAAGACCATCGAGTCGATCTCCCCGGAAACAATGGATGCTCTTGTCCGCTATCCGTGGCCCGGTAACATCCGCGAGCTACAGAACATCGTCGAGCGATCCGTGGTGATTTACGAACGGGGAAAGCTAACGGTGAAGAAGAGCTGGCTTTGCCGCGAATGCCTCCACGGCGGAGCGCCGGCCCGCGCTTCTTCCGGCGGCTTTGCGATGGGGGATCGCGAAGCGATTGGCGCGGCGCTGGCAGAAACCAGAGGCAGAGTGTCTGGACCGGCAGGCGCGGCGGCCCGGCTCGGCATTGCGCCGTCCACGCTTGAGTCCAGGATCAGGTCGATGAACATCAACAAGTATCAGTTCATGTCGGCCTGCTGAATTGCCCTCGCAAGTCCAATTTGCAACGCTTGCGAACTTTGCGAATGGATCGGGATTCAGTGGCCCTTGCATTCGAGTCCTTTCAAGAGGTTAGTTGTGGCCCGCGGATTGCCGCATGACATGCGGCAGTGAAGGGAAATAACCGTTGCAAGGAACTCTCAAACTCACCTTCAAGCTGCTTGTCGACAACACGGCCAAGTCCACGGCATTGCCGATGGGCAATACGTTGCCGTCTTCTCGGCGATGTTCGTGGGAGTGCTGAATTGATGACGGCGCTAATCCAGGCGCGCTACAGTTTCTCAACTGACGTGGCCCTGCAACCCATGCGCCAGCGCGGCCAATGGCTCATGACTGCTTGTCAAGCTCGCGTTCCTTACGGCGCTTCCTGGACCGATACCACAAGAAATAGATGAGTGTGCCGATACCCGCCGCGGCTGCCATCGCGCTCAGGAGATACACGAGCGACCGGTAGTTCCGCGAGAAGAAGCCGATCATTTGCCGGCCATAGATTCTGCCCAGCCAGGCCTCGGCAAAGAAGCGCGTGGCCCGCCCCGTCATCAGCGCAAGCAGAAACTTCTTGCGCGGATACTGCATAACTCCGGCCGTCATCAGGACGGCTGTGAAAGGAAACGGCGGCGGGAGAAGAGCGCCAACAAGCACCGTGGCGCTCCCGAATCTCTCGAAGCCTTTGTAGACGATCTCGGCGCGCGCCTTCCCCACTTTTCTTTCCAGTGTCTGCTGGCCGCCTTTTTCCGCAAGACGGTAGGTCAGATAACCCCCAAGCACTTCCCCCACCGTGGTCAAGAACGCATAGTAAGCCCACCATTCGGGACGATGCGCGGCGAGCAGGATGACGCAAACGTCAACGCTTCCCGGCGGAGCAGAAATAAAAGGGGTGTTGTCGGAGAGACCGGCCAAGATCAGCCCAGGTCCGCCCAGGCCGTGGATCCATTTCCACACCGAGTCCGACACCACGAAATGAGAAAGGACGGCCACGGGGAAAATACCAATTTCCAGACGGGTGGATCGTTGACCGGGCACAGATCTTCCGCCAAGGGAAGTTCCGTATGCCCGGCCAACGGTTGACGCCGGCGTCATTGCAAATCCGCCGGCCACTGCTCCAACGCCTGTCCGGTCGCGGGGTCGCAGGCAAAGGCGCCTTGCTTCGGAGCCAGCGTTCCTTTGCCCAGTTGACTCGCAATCGCTAAGCCGCTGCGCTGGTAAGGTAGTTGAGCCGGATCAAGTTCTCCACCTTCGAAACGCCAGGCGCCGCCCAAGCCGCATGCTCTGCCTCTTCGCGCTCTGCCCAGGAACGAACAACGCCGGTCAGAGTCACCGTTCCATGGTCAACCTGCGCGTCGATAGAGCGCGCGTCCAACGCGGCGCTGCGCTGGAAGGCGGCGTCGATCTTGGCCTTGACTGCCATGGGCGTCACAGTTGGCGTGACGTCGATTTCGTTTGAAATCCCCTTCACTCCAATCAGGCCGCGCACAGCCAGCTCGGCGCTCGACCTCTGATATTCCGAGTCAACCTTTCCCTGTAGAGTCGGCCACCCGCGCTCCACCATGACCTTGACGCGGCCGGCCGGCACTGAAACGGTCCATTCCAAGGCGCTTTCGACTGCCTGCGCGATCTCCGCGTCGGTCCGCTCGGTGGAATTGGGCAGATCCACTTCGAGTTCCTCTGCCAAGGCGTTCACGCCGAATACCCGCTTGGCGGCCCGCTCCGCTGCCCATTTTTCAAAATAGCTGTCCACTGTGCCCGTCAAAGTTACGACACCGTCCTTGACGGCTACCCCGATCTTCGAAGGGTGCGTTAGACCGGGTTCCCATTTGAGTTCGTCCTGAACACTTCTTTGCACATCCGAGTCGTTCATCGTTCCATTCCTCCTTCTGGTTGGTCCTGTCGGTTCATTTCGCATTCCATCTGTCGGTGCGAAAACCTGTAATGCGGCGTTCCGTGCGTTCTTTCGTCTCTTCCGCGGCGGCATATACCCCGCCCGCAATCGAGCTTACGACTTGGTCTCGCCCTGCTTGTCCGGATCGGCCTTCGCCAGGTCCAGCTGTAGTACGCCATCCTTCACCGCAGTCTTCGCTGTCTTCACGACAACGGCGGCCGGAAGTTCGACGACACGCTGGATCCGGTCCGAGCAGGCTTCGGAGTAGATGGTCTTCTTGCCGTTGGATTCCTTTGTTGTTTCCCGTTGGCCGGCTATCGTCACGCGCCGCGGTTCCACGTCGATCTGCAAGTCCTTCTCCTTGAAGCCCGGCGCATCGGCGCGTACGGTGAAGCCTTCGGGGGATTCGGAGACTTCAATGTGAAGGGGATGAAAGAAGTCCGCTTCGGCCCGGAGCCAATTGTCCAGGTCGCGACCGGCAAGTCCTCCGCTGCCCTCGAAGATCTCAAAGGCGCGGCTGGCGATAAGGTCATGGATGTCGGGTAGACTCTCGATGAGTTGTGTGGATTCGTCTTCTTCGAAAAATGTCTCCGGTTTGGGTAGAACCGCTATTGCCGATGCGGGCATTCTTCCTCCTTGGCCCATCGAAGGGCTTGAGTGTTGTCTGCGAAGCCGGCTTGAATGGCTGGCTTCTTTGTTACGAAGACAGTTCCTCAACCCGCCTGGCCGGGGATACTGTGCTCCATTTGCGCGGCTTCGAACCTCTGCTTCTTGAGCAGGCGGCTTGGTTCGGTTGACAGGTGCATCCGCTTTGTCAATTCACTTGTCATCGGGAACTGCCACCGGCATTCGGCCGGCAACATCTGGTCAGGCCACATCCTGTCGTATAGCAATGCCCATGCCACATCCAAGTTATTGATAACGCGCTTGGCCTTAAGCCTGAAGGTCGCGATTCCCTCGCAAATTCGCGAATACGCGAAGAGATTGCGACTCCGCGATTTGTACTCCTCAACATTTTGAGGCGCTTACCGGTTTGGCGACCGAATTGCGACCGATGAGCCGCAAGACAAAACCGAACGGAGCAATGCCGCCGCATTGAAGGCGAACGCGGCGGAGGCGCGCGTTCCGAATCCGCGGCGCAATCCGTCGCCGAAGGTGTCTTGCGGTTCTATCCGGGAGAGGAAGGGTTACTATGGACAAGTTCCGGGATGCGGAGAGCGTGCGCAAATGCGCTCACGAGCCGTGTCAGTGCTTGGTTCCACCCACGCAGGAGTATTGCGGCGCCTACTGTTCGAACGCCGACGATGTGGAGAACGCCGAGCTTCAATGCGACTGTGGCCACCTCAATTGCGACCAACTGGCCGCATCGCTTATCAAGGCGCATCGGCCTTCAAGATCTTGTAACTGAGGCCAAGGCATTGCCGGAAACCGCAAGGCAGCGGAGCCGCGCCGCTGTACCGCCGCAAGACGACTTGCGGAGTTTCGCAAATTAGCGAAGAAATCGCGACCTGCGATTCTCCCACTCAAGCGTTTTCAAGGGTTTAGATTTGGCCTTCGCATTGCAGTGGAAGAGGATGTAGTTTCAACAACCGTCATTCGGGGAACCCGATACGGCACACGAGGAGAAATGGCATGAGCATCGAAACAAGCGCGGCAAAGCACGCAATCCACGACAAGCTCGAATCCCAGATCAAGACCGCTGAGGCAGAGCTTGACACACTGAAAGCACGGGCTGCGGCCGCGAAGGCCAGCGCCGAAATCAAGGCTATCGCAGAACTGGCGGTGCAAAAGGCGGAGATCCATCAAAAGCTGCAGGAGTTGAAGAAGTTGGGCACGGACCATTGGGAGCAGGCGAAAGCCGATCTCGTTCTCCGGATCGCGGCCTTCGAGAATGCGGTCAAGGGAATCGAAGCGAAGGTGAAGGCACACTGAAACACGCAGGCACAGGAGTCTCCGCCGCCAGAGAGACGATCCCCTGCTGCGTTGGCGCATAGGGCGAGGATCTGTTCGCGATTCCCTCGAACCGGAAATGGATTCTCGCCCTCGCGATGAATTGAAAACCAGGGCGCTCAAGTTGAGCTCCCGTACGAATGGGAGGCCGTATGCGCCTCACATCGAACGAAACAACAATGAGGAGAAAAGTCATGGAACACAGTACAACAGGCATTTTCAAGGAAGTTACAGGGGCATCCATCGGATGGGCGGTCGTCATGATCCTCCTGGGTGTGGTGGCAATAGTTCTTCCCCTCGCATCGGGCATCGCCGTTTCCGAACTGGTTGCCTGGATCGTCGTCTTCGGAGGCTTGGCATACCTGGCGTCGGCATTCGCCGGCCGGAACGCCGGAGCCTTCATCTGGCGATTGCTGACAGGGATCGTATTCGTTGGCGGCGGCGGCTATCTGGCATTCCATTCGGGAATTGCTTTGGAGTCCCTCACACTCGCAATGGCGGTAATCTTCGTGCTGGAGGGTGCGCTGGAGATTGCCATGTTCTTCCAGTTCCGCCGCTTTTCAGGCTCGGGATGGGTGCTCTTTGACGCCATCGTCACGCTCCTGCTGGCATACCTGATTCTGCGTCCCTGGCCGGCAAGTTCGGCGTGGGCCATCGGAATCATCCTGGGTATCGACCTCATCCTCAGCGGCTTTATCGTGCTGATGTATTCGGTGGCGGCGCGCAGGGCTTTGGAGGCGGCATGATCCTCGCCCGCGCGGCGGGGTTGCAGGCCACGGCGCTCACGGTTGACTCTCCGTCAAAAGATTGGGCCGCGCGCGCCACTCATCGGCCGAAGGCGCAATGAGGAGGAAACACCATGGCACATGGAAACAAAAACGCATTCAAAGAGATAACGGGGGCATCCGCGGCATGGGCGCTCATCATGATCGTCCTGGGATTGCTGGCTGTATTCATTCCCCTTGCGGCGGGCATCGGCATCGCTCTTCTGGTCTCGTGGATCGTCGTGTGGGGCGGCTTCACATACATCGCATTCGCATTCTCAGGCAGGGATGCCGGAGCTTTCGCCTGGAGATTGGCGATAGGGATCGTCTACGTTGCCGGCGGCGGCTATCTGCTGTTTCACCCGCAAATCGCGCTGGAGTCCCTCACCCTGGCCATGGCGGTGCTCTTCCTCGTGGAAGGCGTGGTGGAGACCGCCATGTTTTTCCAGTTCCGCGGCGACGCGGGCTCGGGATGGATCCTCTTTGACGCCATGGCCACGCTTCTTCTGGCATACCTGATCTGGCGTCCGTGGCCGTCCAGTTCTGCCTGGGCCATCGGAACGATCCTGGGCATCAACCTCATCCTTAGCGGCCTAACCTGGGCGATGTGCTCTGTAGCGGCCCACAAAGAACTGGAGGCGAGGAGTCGATGAGCGGAAATCTTCTCATGCTCGCAATTGAGCTGCAACTCTGCCTGCTTGCGGCCGCAACGCTCGCCAACCCGAACAACGCGCGGAAGGCGGCGGCTGTTCAACGCGATGGGTTTGCGCCCGCCGCCAAAGCTCGCCGGAGGCTTGAGGCGCCGGCCCCAATCGGCTGTGGACTCTTTGAACCAAATCCGCGCGCTCGGCGGTCGACCGTGCCGGAGCGAAGAGCGCGACTCGCTCCCTGAAGGAAACCCTGCCGATGATACGGCCATTGGAGGACATCGCGCCTGGCCGGTCACGAAATCAACCGAAGATCTGTGAAAGGGGAAAAGACAATGCTTGACTCATTGACAATCGTTCAACCCAGCCCGGAGATGATCCATAACTGGGGATGGCTCCTGGCTTTCGGAATCGTGCTGGCGGTGCTTGGCGTTGCCGCCGTGATCCGGTCCTTCGCGGCCACAATAGCTTCGACGATGTTCTTCGGATGGCTCCTGCTGTCCGCCGGCGTCGTCGAGTTTATCGGCGCATTCATGGTGGGACACTGGGCGGGTTTCTTTCTGCACCTGCTTGCCTCGATCCTCTTGTTCGTTACCGGATTCTTCTTGGTGATTAGGCCGGTGGCCGGCGCGGAGGTTGCGACACTCGTAATGTCGATGTTCTTTCTCATCGGCGGATTGTACGAGTTCATCGGCTCCTTGTGGTTCCATCTGCCTAACTGGGGCTGGCAAGCCTGCGACGGGGCGATTTCGTCGCTAATAGGCATTCTGCTGCTGGTTCAATGGCCCCTCTCAGGGCTTTGGGCGATCGGCTTGTTCATCGGAATCGATCTGATCCTAAGCGGCTGCTCCTGGGTCGCTCTGGCTGTCGGCCTTCGCAAGATGTAAGCGGAAGACGCGCACTGAGAAGCATCGAGGAGGTCGAGCATGGGGATGTTGCTCGTGGCTGCATCCAATGTTCGGTCCCCAGCTGATGCTCCTCAGGCATTTCCAAGCTTACGAACTGAAAGGAACGGGATAATGGACTCGCACACTTTGAGGCAGAATGAATGTAAGGGCAGTGTCGCTTCGCTCGCCATCGGCAATGAGCGGGCTCTAGTGCAACAGGCCCTGGCCGGCGATGCAAAGGCGCGACTGGGGGCGGAAGTTCTCTGGCGGCTGCAACCTAGCTTTGGCATCGATTCGCCTGGGCTCGAAAGGCCGCCAGGAAAGCAGGAAGGTACAGCGTGCCAGTGACACTGTCCCAACCCGATTTCAGGATTTTGGGCGCCACAATTCTCTTTACGACATAGTTAGCTGGGCGAGGTGAGCCATGAACGAACCGAAATCGTTACCAGGAAAACACGACCGCGAGGATGAGAAGAAGCGCCAGGAGCATAACCGGCGCAAATTCAGTTTCGGCATCAGCTATCTCATCTCCAGCCTGATTCTCTTGTGGCTTTTCCAGTTATTAATTCTGACTCCGATGGCCCGGAACGCCGAGATCCCTTACAGCGAGTTCAAGAAGAAACTTGCCGCTGGTCAAATCGTGGAGGCGACAGTCGGCGAAAAGGTCATTATTGGCGAGACGAAAAGCCCCAAACCGGATGGCTCTTCCGCGGTCATCCCTTTCACCACCATACCTGCGCCTGCCGGCGACCCGAAACTGATTGAAGAGTTACAAAGCGCGAATGTGGCTTATAGCTTCGAGCGCCCGCCGAGCCCCCTGGGCGGCATCTTGCTGAACTACCTTCTGCCGCTCGCGCTACTCGGCGGTTTCTGGTACATGGCCTACCGGCAAGCGAGCAAGGCCGGCGGCGGGGGGCTGAGCGGCGTCTTTGGCGTTGGCAAGAGCAAAGCCATCGAAGTCAAGCCCGAGGATGTCACTGTGACATACAAGGATGTGGGCGGGGCGGACGAAGCCATTGCCGAGCTTCAGGAGATCATTCAGTTCTTGAAGGCGCCGGAGCAGTTCGCCCAACTCGGCGGCCACATCCCCAAGGGCGTGTTGCTCGTCGGCCCCCCAGGCACCGGCAAGACGCTGCTGGCCAAAGCAACGGCCGGCGAGGCCCGGGTTGCGTTCTTCGAGACCACTGGCTCGGAGTTCGTCGAGATGTTCGTTGGCGTGGGCGCCGCGCGCGTGCGAGACCTGTTCGAACAGGCGCGCAAAGCGGCGCCTGCAATCGTCTTCATTGACGAGATCGATGCCATCGGTCAAAGCCGGGGAGGCGCGATGCGCGTGGGCGGCAATGACGAGCGCGAGCAGACCCTCAACCAGTTGCTGGCGGAGATTGATGGCTTCAAAACCGACGCCAGCGCGCCGGTGATTATCATGGCCGCCACCAACCGTCCGGAGGTGCTCGACCCGGCCCTTCTGCGCGCGGGCCGCTTCGATCGCCAGATCGCCATTGGCAATCCGGATCTCGTCGGCCGAGTCCAAATCCTGACGATTCATAGCAAGAACGTAAAGCTGGCGCCAGACTTCGATCTAGAGCGGGCCGCCAGGATCACAGCCGGCTTCAGCGGGGCCGATCTGGCCAATGCCATGAATGAGGCGGCATTGCTCGCGGCCAGGCAGAAGGCCGAGTCAGTTACATTGGACGATTTCGAAGCCGCGATCGAACGGGTGATCGCGGGTTCGGAAAAGAAGAGCCGGGTGATGAACGAGCGGGAACGAACTGCGGTTGCATATCACGAGTCCGGCCACGCGCTGGTGGCTGAACTGGTGCCGCACGGTGAACCGGTCAGCAAGATCAGCATTGTTCCGCATAGCCGCGGCGCCCTGGGTTACACGATGCAGATGCCGACCGAAGACCGCTATCTGCTCTCGATCGACGAACTGAAGGACAGGATCGCCGTTATGCTGGGCGGGCGGGCCGGCGAGTTGGTGGAATTCGGGACCATTAGCACCGGGGCCAGCGACGACATTATGCGGGCAACCGAGTTGGCCCGCCGCATGGTCACGGAATTCGGCATGAGCGAGAAGCTCGGCTCGGTGCGCTATGCGGGTCAACAGCTTCAATACCTGGGTGGATCGGTCGAGGACAATAGCCAGATCGGCCCGGAGACCCGGCAAGCGATCGACACGGAAGTCCAGCGTCTTGTGACCGAACAGTACGAGCGTGCTCAGGCGCTGCTGAAGGACCACCACGCGGCCCATCGGGCATTGGCCCAACAACTGCTGAAACAAGAGACAGTGAGCGGAAGCGGCGTGAAGGCGGCGCTGGATAATAGTCCGGCATCTCCATCCGATGGCGCGCAACTGCAAAGGAGGCTGGCTTGACCCGAAACTTCATGCCTGTTCTTTTCCTGCTGAGCTCGATCGCCGCGGCCATCCCGCAGGTCTCTGCCCAGCCGAATTCCCGCTTGCAAACTTTCTTCGCGCGGGATGTCGGGTTGAGTCAGGACCAGATAGACGACATCCGGAGTGGAATCCCTGTTGTGAAGATCCTTCCCGCCCGTACGCCGGCCGAGGTTTTTCTGTTTGGCGCAGTCTACATTCATGCCGCGCCTGAGAGTTACCCGCGATTTGCTCTGGATTTCGATCGTCTTCGCAGAATTCCCAGCTACGTCGCTCTCGGAGTGTTCGGGAAGCCGCCGCAGCTCGCTGACTTGAACGGTCTTTCGCTGGACCCGGACGACATCCGGGACTTGCGGAAGTGTTATCCCGGCGACTGCATGGTTCAGTTGCCCGGCAGCACGATGGAAGAGCTTCACCGGTCTATCGGTTGGCCGGCCCCCAACCTAAGCCAGCAAGTTAACCAATTCCTTCAAGACAAGGCGCTGCATCTTCTGCTCGCCTATCAGCGCGAAGGCAACCGGGCACTGGGGGTCTATAACGATAAGCGCGAACCCACCGAGGTGGCCCAACAATTCGCCTACATGCTCAGCTACACCAAGGCCCTGCCGGAACAACTGCCGGATTTCTACCACTACCTTCTCGCCTATCCCGAGGCGAAGCCTGCCAATGTCGAAGACCGATTCTATTGGACCAAGGTGAAATTCGGTTTGAGGCCGACACTGCGCATGATTCACTTGGCGACAATGCGCGGAGGTCCCGAGGACGACCTGGCTTATGCCACCGCAGAAAAGCAGCTCTACTCGAGCCACTACTTCGACACTGCGCTGGACCTGTCCTTCTGCGTCCGAGGCCGTGACAACCCGAGGCATCCCGGCTTCTACCTGATCATGGCCATGGGTACAGAACAATCTGCCCTGGCTAGCTTCAGGGGAGGGATCGTTCGCCGGGTCGCGGTGGGTCGTTCGGCTTCCGATCTCCAGGCTGTGCTCACAAATATCAGGAATGCGCTGGAAACGGACCGTGGACCTTAAGCCTTCCGCCACTCCTCATCATTCGTCGTGGACGGAACAGGCTCCCGCGGCCATACAAAGGCCTGGCGGTTACCCGCGCGCCTCATGAATGCGATCCGCCCTCATGCAACTTGGATATCTCGCTCAGGCTGTGCGAGGACACGAAAGAAGGGATATAACCTGCGCCCGAATGGCTCCATTGGAAGCAGCCGGTGAAATTCCGGCTGCCGGAACGATCGAGTACAGAGTCAGCTCGATTACACTGATATTCATTGAAACCAGCCAAGCGCAGTCTGCGCGGGGATGGGCTTGTTGGCCGCCCTTCGAGGCACATGCTGGCGCCTCGGTGAAAGGCATGTGGTGAGAAGATGTCGACGGCGAACAGGAAGACCGTATCTCTGGTTCTAGGCAGCGGCGGCGCTCGCGGCTTGGCGCACATCGGCGTCATTCATTGGCTCGAAGAAAACGACTTCAAGATCAAGTCGGTAGTCGGCTGCTCGATCGGCGCCGTCATCGGAGGCATCTACGCTGCCGGGAAACTGGATGTATATGAGCAGTGGGTGCGTTGCTTGACGAAAGTCAACATCGTTACGCTGCTCGATCTTTCCTGGGATAAAAGTGGACTGGTGAGAGGCGAGAAACTCATCGGCACCCTGATCGGCTTGGTGGGGGAGAAATCGATCGAAGACCTCCCGATTTCATTTACGGCCGTCGCCACCGACCTGAAAGGGCAGAAAGAGGTTTGGATACGGTCGGGCAGTCTCTTCGATGCCATGCGCGCCTCTTTCGCCATGCCTCTCTTTTTCACTCCGTTCAAGTTCAAGGGGGTCGATCTTGTCGATGGAGGGGTTCTGAATCCCGTGCCCATCGCGCCCACCTCCGGCGATGAAACCGCCATGACCATCGCCGTGAATCTGAACGGACCAGCTGAAGGTCCAATAGAGCCGGCTGTCGTGAGCGCCGCCCCTCCGTCCCCTTCGTCCCCCTTCCGCGAGAGGATCGGTCGTTTCATCCGCCGCCTCCAGCCATACATGCCCGGCGGCGGCAGCCGGGATTGGGGCCCGTACGAGATCGCCATTCAAAGCTTCGAAGCCATGCAGAGCGCCATAGGACGCCTGAAGCTGGCTGCCTATCCTCCGGACATAGTCATAGATATCCCCAGAAACGCGTGTAAGACGTTGGAATTCGACCGGGCGGCCGAGATAATCGCATTGGGATACAACAAGGCCAAGATGTGCGACTTCACGGCTTCGGCCGGCAGACGCTGGCAGGCAATTGCATGCAAGGCCAAGAAAGGCCTATGTGAATGAGGGGCCTGGCGGTTACCCATGAGCCTCATGAAACCGATCCGCCCTTATACAATGTAGGTATTCCATAGCCGCGACATGGCCTGCTCCCCTTACATCCACGTGCTTGCGGCAGCATTCCTGATGGGACTTGCAGCAGCCGCGCCGATGGGTCCTGTCAACATCATGGCCATCCGCCGCGGAGTGGCCGGCGGCTGGCGCCACACCCTTGCGTGCGGCATCGGTTCCGTCTTCGGCGATCTGGTTCTTTTCTCACTGGCCCTAATCGGGGGGCGATACATCCTGTCAGACCTATTGAACCCGAAGGTTCAGGTCATTCTCGCGGCCGTTGGCGTGGTCCTTCTGTTGCCGTTGGGGATGTCTTTCCTGGTCCTCGCCGTCAAGAGCCCCCGCCACGCTCTAAACAGCGCTCGGCGGCGCTGGAGCGAAGGCCCCATCCCCGCGCGTCTCGCGGGCGAAGCCGCCAAAGCCGCCGCCCTGACCATCTTCAACCCCCTGACCATGCTGTACTGGGCTGGTGTCACATCGAGCTGGCTCCCCTCCGCCTATTCGGTCTTGGGCTTCAGAGCCCAAGGCTGGGGCATCTTGATGGTAGGCGCAGGCCTGGCGGCCTGGTTCACCGTGCTCGTCACCGTTGTCCGTTTCATTCCGCATCGCGCCGGCGCGATCTTCTTCCGCCTTGCCAACGCAATCCTCGGCCTCGTCCTTCTGGGCTTCGGCGCGTACTGCGCGGTGATTCTCTCCCGCCATTTGCTGCGCTGAAACACTTGGCGCGACGTTTTGAGGTTCGGCGGAATCGCTGGTCGCAGCCGGCTTCGGCCGCAAAGCCGGCTCCGTTCCCACCCACCTGAAGGTCAACCGCTATCGTTCCCCGTCCCCCGTCAGTCGGCTCGACGCGGGTCTTCGAACAGGCGCGCGGTGACAGCCCCGAAGATGCAGCCGCCGATGTGCGCCATATACGCCACCCCGCCGGTCTGCACATCCGCCACCGAACCGGCATCGACGAGCTGGGTGAGGAACCAGAAGCCGATCAGGAGGGCGGCCGGGATGAAGGCGGTGCGAACAAAGACGAAGATGATCAAGACCGAGCGAATGCGGTCGCGAGGATAGGTGACAAGAAACGCGCCCATGACCGCGGCAATCGCCCCGCTCGCGCCCAGCCCTGGGACTGTGGAATGGGGCTCGGCCGCGACCTGGGCAATCATCGCCACCAGCCCGCTGGCAAGGTAGAAAGCAAGGTACCGCCAGCGGCCCATCGCTTCTTCGATCTCCGGGCCGAAGGCCCATAGGAAGATCATATTGCCGGCGATGTGCGATCCAACTGCCGTGCAGGAACATCGAGGTAATCAACGTAATCCATCGATGGCCGGAGACAATCTGGGCGGGAATCGCGGACCACGCATTCACAAACGCGATCGCCGCCCATCAGTTCCATCACGAACACAAGGCCATTCACGAGGATGATCAGGGCCGTGACAAACGGAATGCGCGAAGGGCGCCGGGATGCATCGCCTAATGGGATCAAGCCTCCCATTCCGTCTTCCTCCTGCTGCCTGTCTATATACAGAACCTTCCAGATTCTAGCACCGATGTTCACGGCCTTTGTCTGCCTTATGTGGGCATCCTGGACCTAGGTCTCTGACCGCTTGATTTCGTTCTTTGAAGTTTGTGCTCTCCCACCCATTCGCTAGAAGAAAGCGAATGGATGGGGCATGGAACCGATACAGATTCACACGGTCAGAGACCTGG
>CAWCWQ010000132.1:0-39509 GCA_963799145.1 uncultured Acidobacteriaceae bacterium
GGGACGGCCAGATACGCGCAACTTCCGCATTCGCTTCTTCGTCCATCTAAGAGGTGGCCAAGCTCCGCTTGATCCCCTGAAGACGCTCCGAGGAAGGGGTCGGCTTATGCACGATCCACAAACCATCTCCGCCAATGAAGACGCACGCATGATTCCGCTGTGGTCGATCGTCGCGGCCACGGTTGCCTTTGTGCTGGTCGAGTACTATGTGTGGCTGATTCTGCCGGAACAGGGGCATCGCACTCCGCCGCTGGGTTTCCGCATCTACTTCAACCTGTCCTGGGGCATTCTGATTGCGCTTTACTTCCTCATGGTGGGCTACGTCAGCAAGGATGCGCCCCGCCGCGCGATGAGTTCGCGCTTCTGGATTCTGATCTGCTTCGTCATGCCGGGCGGCATCGGCGCCGTCCTGTACTTCCTGCTTCGCCAGCCGGAGGTTTCGCGCTGCCCAAGCTGCTCCACCCACGTGCAAAGCGACTTCCACTTCTGCCCGCAGTGCGATTACCGGCTTGCGGCCAACTGCGGCCATTGCTTTAGCACCGTGCGCGCCACGGACCTGTTCTGCACGAACTGCGGCCATGATTTGGCCAGCGACCACATGCCGGCTCGCCTGCGCGCGCTGGGCGAATGAGCCTGCAGCTTGAACGCACGCCGGTTCCTGACCGGCCCATGCCGCGATTGACCCGGCCGGGTTCCCTTCCTACAATCGAAGTTCCGGTCCGTATGTCTATCTCCGCGCTCATCGTCGACGACGAACAACTGGCTCGCGAAGAACTCCAGTACCTGCTCGACCAGGTTGGAGGCGTAGAGGTTCTGGCGCAGGGAACCAACGGCATCGAGGCAGTGGACCTCATTGAGGAGTATCATCCGGACCTCGTTTTCCTGGATGTGCAGATGCCGGGACTGGACGGCTTTGCCGTGATCCAGCGGCTTATGGAGCGCAACCGGTCTGCGACGATCGCCGGCAAGATTGCCGGGCCCCTGCCCCGGATCGTCTTTGCCACCGCCTACGACCAGTATGCCGTTCGCGCCTTTGACGTAAATGCCGTTGACTACCTGCTGAAGCCCTTCGACCGCACCCGCGTGCAACAGGCCGTGGAGCGGGTCCGCAGCCGCATGGCTGGCGGAGTTCCCGCTTTCACCGCGGCAAGCCAGCCGTCGGACTCCCGCGCCGAGTCCCCGATCGAGTCCCAGCTCGATTCGTTACTCCGCTTGCTCAACCGTCCACAGGGGGCCTCGCGCGCCCCGCAGCCTGTCCGGCTCATCGTCCAGGCGCAGAGCCGTCTGCTCCTTGTTGACCAGGCCGACATCTGCTTTGCGGCCATCGATGAGGGTGTGATTCGCGTGGTGACGCAGAACTTTGAGGGTCACTCCAAGTGCCGCACGCTCGAAGAGCTGCTGGAATTGCTGGACCCGGCGCTCTTCTGGCGAGCCCATCGCGGCTTTGTGGTCAACATCAACCACATCCGCGAGGTTGTGCCCTGGTTCAAGTCCAGCTACCAGTTGCGTATGAACGACAAGCGCCAGACCGAAATCCCCGTCAGCCGCGCGCAAACCCGGCGGATGCGCGAGCTCTTCAACCTGTAGCGAGTTGCCCGCGAGCTGGAAGCGAAAGAGGATTCCAGCCGAAAACGCGCCACCCCAATTGTCAGCCAATCGGGGTGGTCGCATTTTGCGTGTTCGAAAGAGCCCCGGAACATGGCCGGCAACCCAGCCGCCGGCCTTGGCCCTAGTTGGAGATCTGCCGGAAGAGCCAGAAGAGAGTTCCGGAGAGCAGCGACGCGGCTGGGAGTGTGAAGACCCAGGCTGCCGCGATGTTGCGGATAGTGGACCATTGCAGGCCGCTCCCGTTGGCGGCCATGGTGCCGGCCACGCCTGAACTCAACACATGGGTAGTTGAGACCGGCAGGCCGAAGTTATCGGCAGCCGAGATGGTGCACATGGCGACCAACTCGGCGCAGGCGCCCTGGGCGTAGGTCAGATGCTCCTTGCCGATCTTTTCGCCGACCGTCACGACAATGCGCTTCCAGCCCACCATGGTTCCCATGCCCAGCGCCAGGGCCACGGCTACTTTGACCCACGTGGGGATGAACTTGGTCGCGTTATCGATCTTCTTCTTGTAATTGCCCAGGGCGGCATTCTCATCCTTGCTGAAGACCGGCGCCTTCCCCGCCTGGATCAGACTGGCGTCGTTCTTTTGCATCAGGCGGATCGCTTCGCTGGTTACGTACATGTCGTTGCGGACGTTGGCCTGATCCTTGGGCGGAACCGCCTTGAACTCCTTGTAGACGGCCACTTCGCCGGCCAGATCCTGAACCAGCTCGTGAATCGCCAGTACTGTGTCCGGCTGAACCTCCTTGGTGCGCAGGTAATCGGTCACTTCCGCGCGGGCATCCGGACCCAGATATCCGGTCTTGTCGATATGCCGGTCGAGGACGCGTCCGGCCTGATCGGAGGCGGCGATGAAGTCCTGTATCTGATTGGCGGTGACGGCATGGTTGAGGGCGTAGGCGGTGGGGACGGTGCCGATGAGGATCAGCATGATGAGGCCCATGCCCTTCTGTCCGTCATTCGAGCCGTGCGCAAAGCTGACGCCCGAGCAAGTGAAGATGAGCAGAGCGCGGATAGGCCAGGGTGGGGGCGTGTTGCCTTTTGGCGCCGTAAAAAGCACGTCGGCATTCTCGATCACCAGCCGGGCGCCCAAAGCCAGGATCCACAATCCGGCGATTCCCACGAGGAGCATGACAAGGATCGGCCCTAAGGGGGATTGCCAGCTCTCGAGAAACGCGACGGGCTGCCAGATGGGCGCTCCCAGAGGGCCGAAAAGCCCGAGAATGAGAGGAGCGACCAGGTTCATCAGGTAGGTCCCGCCGACACCGGTAATCGCGATGGAAGGAATCGCCCACAGGGGCTTCTTGTGGTTCGCATCGTAGCGGATGGCCATACTCTTGGCCCACTTCGTGAGGATAAACATCTTGGAAAGCAGCAGCAGCAGAAAGGCCGCGCCGAAACCGATCAGTGGCGAGATCAGCAGCACCTTGAAGACTTTGGTGGCTTGTTCCCAATCGACACCGGAGGTGCCGGTGTGAGGGCTCATCAGTTGGTTGGCAATGCCCACGCCGATGATGGAGCCGACCATGGTGTGGGAGCTGGAGGCCGGCAGTCCGAACCACCAGGTGCCCAGGTTCCAGAGGATGGCGGCGATCAGCAGGGCGAAGACCATGGCAAAGCCGGCCCCCGAGCTGACCTGGAGAATCAGCTCGACTGGGAGCAGCGTGATGATGGAGAAGGCCACCGCCCCGGAAGAGAGCAGAACGCCGGTCAGGTTGCAAAGCCCTGACCAGACCACGGCGATGTTGGGATCGAGCGAGTGGGTGTAGATGACCGTGGCCACGGCGTTGGCCGTGTCGTGGAAGCCGTTGACGAACTCGAAGGCGAGGGCGATGAACAGCGCCGCGCACAGCAGCAGATAGGGCCAGGCGCTACCGAGAGTCACGCCGCTGAAGTCCTCAAGGATGTGGAAGGCAATAAAGCCGATACCGATAATCAGCGCTGCCAGAACGATGCCTCCGCTGATTATGGCGTGGGATTTCTTCATCTTCTTGTCAAGCAGTGCAGCGGCCGGGGGACGGCCTTCGACAGATGTCGCCAAATCGGACATTTTCAATGCTCCAGTTCTTGGGGTGGGATTCTGTCCAGTCGAGCTGAGGGGAGACAACTTCCAGACTTAACCATCAGTATACGAGGATGATGAAAGGGAGATGAATTCTCGGATTGAAGATTCTGCTGGCTGCGTAATAGCCTTCTGGGACCGGGCTCTTCTGGGAATCCGGTACGAGGTTCATCGCCGTCTGGGTTCGCAGTCGCGCCGCGCGCAAAGGCTCGGGAGATGGCATCGAAGAACCGGCCAACCAGGAACGTTGCCAGGCGGCCGCGCCAATCAGGAATCCGCCAACCTTTGCAAGACCTCGCTGTACCTTTCCATCACACGCTTCGCGGCCTTCAATTGTCTCGCGACTTCAGGATCGTCCTTGGCCTTCGCCCGGAGTTCCGTCCAGAGGGGGCCGTGACGATCTTCGCGGGCTTTTTCCTTTTCTTCCATATCGGTGATTGACTGCTCGCTCAAGCAATCTCTGTTCAGACTGCAAGCAGTTGCCGCTGAAAACCTACTTCTTCCTCGATGGAGACCGGCTCATCCCGGAGGATGCTTTCGTAGATATGCCTCATTCTCGCGACAGGAAGCCCTCGAGGAACGAATCGGAGCGCGGAGGCGGCTGTGTACTCACCGCTCAATTCAAAGGCCAACCACCTGCGCCCCTCAGCCTCTGCCACCTTGCCGGTGGTATTGGAGCCGGCGAAGATGTCCACCACCAGGTCGCCAGGATCGGTAAGAAGGCGAATAAAGAACTCGGGTAACTTGGAAGGAAATCGTGCCGGATGCCCCTTGATCCCTAACTCTTTGCACGCTCCAAGGTAGACGCCATTGCTCTCAGAGTTCGGGATTTGCAGCAGGTTGGAAGGGATTGCTCCGCCGTTATCGGTCGCGAAGGCGAGACCAATCTCGTGACCTGAAGGCCGCAGCTTGGGTGTGTAGAAAGCGGCAGGGTCTTCCAGCAGCTTTTTCATGCGCGGACCGTATTCGGTCAAAACATTGACGATATTAGCCTTGGGCCATTCTGAACGGGAGAACCACCAGAGCGTATTGACGGTATCCTTGACCCGCAGCTTTCGCTTGTTCACCCACTCGATGGGACTGGGCAGCTTGGACGGATTGTGCCAGAAGAATTCCTGTGCCAATTGAAATCCAAGTTCATTGCAAAACTTTAGCAATACCCGGAATTGGTAGAGACAGCGCACCGGAACTCCTTTCCGATATGCTCCCCCGAGATCAAAGACAAAGCTCCCATTCTCGTGCAGTTTCCTGTGCACCAACCGTCCAAACTCCAGAAGCCAATCCACGTACTCTGTTTGGTCGAGGTTGCCGTATTCCTTTTGCCGCTGAAGCGCGAACGGAGGGCTGGTGACCCAGATTCACCGAGCCATCGGGCAAGTCCGCAAGCAAATTCAAGGAGTCGCCCACATAGGCGGTGCCAAGTTGCGTCGAATAAGCGGGATGCGCGGAGAGGAGGGTAGCCGGCATCGTTACCTCATACAGTCTATAGACTGTAGATTTCAGCTTAGCACGGGGCGACCATGATAGTTGATGAAAACCTTGAACTCTCAGACTACCGCGCGCGCTAGGTTTGCGGTCAACCTGAGATTTGCACGTCTGGCACACGGGTTCTCACAAGAGGAACTCGCGGCACGTGCAGGCCTACATCGGAACTATGTCGGAAGTGTGGAGCGAAACGAGAAGAACATTTCGATTGACAGCATGGAACGGCTCGCGATCGTTCTGGGTGTGGATGTGGTGGACCTCCTTGTGCGGGAGCGAGAATGAAACCCATCCCGATCATGCGAAGCTGCGCGCTCTCCTGCCCAGTATCCGAAAGCTCCAGCGGCTAGCCTCCGCGCACGGAATCGACGATATCTTTCAGGACAATGGAGGCAAGATCCTCCAAATCCTGCTGTATACGGGACTGAAGATTCTGCCAGGGCGTGAGGGTAACGACGCTCGAGACGAAAACGGCCGGGAATACGAATTGAAGTCGGTGAACATTCATCTCACGCAGAGTTTTTCCACCCACCACCATATGAATCCGCACATTATAGGGAAGTACAGGCAGGTGGATTGGATATTTGCCGTATACGACGGAATCGAACTGACCGAGATATGTCTCTTGACCCCAGGACAAATTGAGCCTTACTTCACAAGATGGGCCAAGAAGTGGGCCGCCGACGGCGACAAGGACATCAACAACCCCAAGATTCCATTGAAGTTCGTGCGCGAAACGGGAAAGTGCATTTATGGGGCTACCGATTCTGTCTAATTCATTCCCCTACCGCCAGTCGTCGAGAGCGTTGGTCAGCCCCTGGTTTATCACGGCGTCGAAGCCCGTGTGCTTCTTGATGAAGATGTCGCTGAAGGCGCGGTCCTGGCGGAGCAGGACGGCCTGAAGCCGGACCATCTCAAGCAGCGCCAGGAACATGGCCACGAGAGCGCGCTCCGAGCGGGTGTGGCGGAGCAGGCGCCGCAAGGCTATCGGCTTGTCTTCCATGATGAGGCGGCGGGCCAGAAACTGGATCATCTGGCCGACGGTGACCGAGTCCTCTTCAACATCGAGGACCGGCCGGTTGCGTGCGCGATCGATGATGTCGCGGAAGATACGCACCAGATCGACGGTGTCGGCGGCGATCTCCGGCTCGGCGCCCTCATCGTCCTGGAACTCGCGGAAGCCGGGATTGGTCCAGGTGGCGGCCTCGAGCATCTGCTTCTGCTGGAGCATCTGGGCGGCGCTCTTGAAGCGCTCATGCTCCAGCAGCCGCTCCACCAGTTCGCGCCGGGGATCCTCGCCCGCGTCGTCGGGGCCGGCGGGCGAGCGCGGAAGCAGCATCCTGCTCTTGATGTGAATCAGCAGCGACGCGGTGTAGATGAACTCGCCGGCGACATCCACATCGGTGGCCCGGAGCTGGTTGACGTAGGCCAGGAACTGGGCCGTGATCTTGGCGATCGGAATGTCGTAGATGTCGATATCCTGCTTGCGGATCAGGTCCAGCAGCAGATCGAGAGGGCCGTCATAGACCTGGCCCACGATCACCGAGAAGGGCGAGAGTTCGGCGGCTTCGTCGAGCTTCTTTCGATGGGCGGTCTGCCTGGCGGCTGCCTTCTCGCCGAACCTCCCCTCCGGAGCAAGCTGGGCAGCTTCCAAGAGCGGAGAGGCGGCGGCGCCGTCCAGGGTCACCGGCCTGACGGCGTTGGCATCCGGGTTGGAAAAGCGTTCGGTCAATGCCTGTGCAACTTCAAGAGATTCTTCGGGCCAATCCAGAGTCTATTCTCTTCCATCGGCAGGGGCCCTGCAAAAGCCTGCCTCGGAAGTCAAGAGCCCCAGTGTATCTTGTTGCGTCGCCTGCCGACAGAGCCGAACAGCCCGCGGAAAAACTCCTCTCCTTGCCCAACGCAACCTCTGCCCGGCGCACAAATCGATCTTGCCCCTCGGCCTGGACCTGCCGCCGTCCCGGTAGTGATACCCTTTCGGAAGACAACCTGGAATTGCAGCAGGGAGAGAACGCAATGGCATTATTCAAGACATCCAATCCCGCACTGAGCGACAAGACGTTCAACGATTTTTCCGATAGCCGGTATGGTGGCGCGATCGAAGCAGCCAGCCGCATGACCCTGAGCGGCACTGTAAACAAGACCGGAATCCTGCTGGTCTGCGCCCTCGTCACCGCCGGCTGGACCTGGCATCAGTTCCTTCAAACGCGCGATATAGCGGATGTAGTGCCGCTGATGATTGCCGGACTCCTGGGCGGGTTCATCTGCGCCCTGGTCACCGTCTTCAAGAGGGAGTGGTCTCCCGTGACGGCGCCGATTTATGCGCTATTGGAAGGCTTGGCGCTTGGGGGCATGTCGGCGGCCTTCGACCTGCGTTATCCGGGCATCGCCATCCAGGCCGTGGGCCTGACCTTTGGCACACTCTTCGCGCTGCTGCTCGTCTATAGCACGGGAGTCATCAAGGTCACGCAGAAGTTTCGCATAGGAGTCGTCGCTGCCACCGGCGGCATCGCCCTCTTCTATCTGGCGCAGATGCTGATGGGCTTCTTCGGCTTCCGATTCGTCTCCATCAACGGCTCCGGGATCATCGGGATCGGCTTCAGCCTGATCGTGGTGGCCGTCGCCGCGCTCAACCTGGTGCTCGATTTCGACTTCATCGAGAGGGGCGTCGAGTGCGGCGCTCCCAAGTACATGGAGTGGTATGGCGCTTTTGGAATCATGGTCACCCTGGTCTGGCTCTATCTTGAAATTCTGCGCCTGCTCTCCAAATTGCGCAGAAGGTAGGGGAGCGTTCTGACGAGTGGCGCAAAGTCAAGTGTGAACCGCTCTTCTTGTTGTCGCCGAATCCGAAAGGGTGATCTGAGCAAACCGGTGCTGGGAAGTCAAACTGGCGGGAAGAGGAAAACAGTCGTGTAGTGTCCAAATTGGCGACCACACGACACGAACCCACCTTCTGACCTTGTGTCAGTTTAAGAAGTGTCACAATCGAGCACTCTGCGAGGGAGATGGTTATTACAATTGCAGGCACGATAATCACTCAGGATTGGAAATGCAGATGCGAATTCTTCTCAGTTTCATTCTAGGACTTCCCATTATCCTCGCCGCGAGACAATGTGCAGCTTCGTCCGTTGAGTGGGAGACGGTCCATCCAGGCTTTCGGGTTACAGATCTCACAACTATTGAGGGTAAGTTTTGGGCATGTGGATCAGGGGGCGCAATAGCCTCCTCCAATGATGGAAAGCATTGGGAAATTCGACATCCACATGAAGACACCGGCCCCCTACTACTTGGAATCGGATTCGCAAATGCCAAGTTTGGCTATGTCTACGGAGTCGCAGGTACGGTTCTCACGACTGAGGATGGCGGAACGACATGGACGAACCATTCTGTGGAGAGCGGCACAATACTCGCTGCTGCTTTTTCTGCCCCCTACTTTGGCATCGTTCGCACGAGAGAGAAACTGCTGTTCTTCGATGGAACTGCAACATCGCGTGAAGTACCGAATCAAGATGGCGTCTTGAATCGCTTTTCTTATGTCTCAGGCGTTGCGTCTTTGAACAACAATGAGTTTGGCGCTCTGGTCAGAGAAGGCGAATTCTCCGAAGGCGGATTCTTAACCACCACTGACGGTGGAGAGACGTGGACCTTCTACGATCCACCACGCGCGGGGATTCGTAGTTTTCTTTCTGTCTCCGGTTCCTATTGGGCAGTGGGGCACGAAGTAGTTAATGGGGGTGGTATTCCGCTGGCCATGTCGTCGCTTGACGGGCGGAAATGGGAAAGGACGAAGAACAACATACACGCGTGCCATTGGGAAGTATGCCGCGCCTGCAACGCAAGTGGTTGCATTGCTTCCTCGACACTCGTCCTCGATCCATTCCACGGAGAGACATCTTACGCTTCGATTCCGGAAGGGAAATTGACTACACGCTGGGCTCAAATACCCGGAACGGTTTGTACCTTGAACTTCGGATTGCAGTGCGTTTCAGCGAGTACTGCAAGGGATATAGAAGCGCAACCCACAGCGCCCGCCCCTGAACCGCCTTATAGGCTTTATAGACTTGGAACACGACCTGAGATTGTCATGGGACTGGTGTGCATTGAGTGCGCAGTTGACCCCTCCTTGGCTGGAAACGAATGGTCTCCTTCGGTCCGAGCAGACTTGGTCATAGGGACAGACGGCGCAGTTAAGTCCTCCAAGATCAAAGGTGCGCCAAAGGCGTTGATGCAGACCGTTCAGGAGCAGGTCGATGACTGGCTATTCGAACCGGCGCAACGCGATGGGAAACCGACTGAAGTAGCGATCACAATTAGGTTCACCGTAGCAGCGCCGCGAAAAATAGAGTAGTTCGCATCTGATTCCGGGTGTATCACCGGCAATCCGGAAACTGCGCCGACACCTCGGGAAGAGGTAGAACCCGCGGTCCAGAACTGCTCTTCGCCTATACTGGTGCCTGATAATCCGGCGCATTGTCCCTGTCCGAAGGAAGACCCCCCATGGTGCAAACCCGCATCAAGCCGCACTACGAGCAGGTTGCCGAGCAGGCGCGGCGGGCGGAGCAGACGCGGCTCTACAGGCGCAATCAGGCGCTTGGGCTAGTGCTGGCGGCGGCGGCGATCCTGCTGTGGTGGCTCTTTCGCACCAATCCGAAGTGGATTTTCCCGCCGGGCTGGTGGCGTCCATGAGCGCATTGAAGGGTACGGCCTTTAGCCCGTACATAAGCTCAGCGGAATCAGCTCGGGCATTGGAGGCTGCGGAAAAAGGCCTGCAACAGGCCAAAATACTCGAAAGATCTACCGCAGGGGCTGAAGCCCACATTGATTCGATTGCACTTGCGGCCCGACTGAAGTCGTGCCCTTTTACAGAGCCAGGATTTTCCGCAGCCTCTTTGGCCGCTGAAGGAGAACTCCCCAACAACGATCCGCTGGTGGTGTTGCTGTTGGGGCCTACGGGGAGCGGCAAGACGGCGCTTTCGCTCGCCCTGGCGGAGCGCTTCGGCGGCGAGATCGTTAGTTGCGACTCGGTGGCCGTTTACCGCGGCATGGACCTGGGCACGGCCAAGCCCACCGGCGAGGAGCGGGCGCGCGTGCCGCACCACCTGATCGACGTGGCCGATTTGGATCAGCCGTTTACAGCGGGCGAGTACAGCAGGCAGGCAAGGGCCGCGCTCAGGCAGATCGCCGGGCGCGGCCGCCTGCCGATTGTGACCGGGGGAACGGGACTGTATCTGCGCGCGCTCACCGAAGGGCTCTTCGCCGGTCCGGAACGGCAGACGGGATTACGGGCGCGGCTGCAGCGGAGCCGGCAGAGGCACGCGGAGGGTTGGCTGCACCGGCTGCTGGCCCGCCTGGACCCAGCCTCGGCCAAACGCATTCACGCGAACGACACTCCCAAGCTGATTCGCGCAATCGAGGTTTGCCTGGCAGCGCGCAAACCGCTCTCCGAAGTACTGGCCAACAAGGCGCAGGCGAGAGATCCGCTGACCGGTTTCCGGCTGCTACGGATCGGCCTTAATCCGCCGCGGAGGGCGCTCTACGATCGCCTGAACCGCCGCGCTGCGGCGATGTTCGCGGCCGGGCTGATTGAGGAGACGCGGGGTCTGCTCGAGCGCTATGGGCCGGTGAAGGCGCTGGATGCGCTGGGCTACCGGCAGGCGATGGGCGTGCTGGCAGGGGGCTTGAGTGAAGAGGCCGCGATAGCCGCCGCCCAGCAGGGCCATCGCAACTACGCCAAGCGTCAGTTGACGTGGTTCCGGCGCGAGCCGGAGGTGCATTGGATCGAGGGCTTTGGAGACGAGGCAGAGTCTCTATTGCGGGCCACGGAGCTGGTTCAAATCGCTTTCGGGTAAGCTCTCATGGCAGTTCGTCCGCCATGGGGTCGATTACACGCGGCGTAGTCGGTCGAGGGGCTTGCACTCCGGCTGCGCGTGGTGAGGCGGCAATTTAGACTAACCGAGATGGGGCGGCGCTCGCGCAGGAGGGCGCCCCCGGAATGGAGTCGCTTGTGGCAGAGACGATTTACGACGTGGCGATTATTGGCGGCGGGCCGACAGGATATACGGCGGCGATTCGCGGCGCGGAGTACGGGCTGAAGGTGGCGCTGGTCGAAAAGACCAGCAAGCTGGGCGGCACCTGCCTGCATGTGGGCTGCATCCCGACCAAGGCGCTGCTCTTCAACGCGGAGATTTGGGATCACATGCAGCATGCGGCGGAGTTCGGCATTGCCGGCATCGGGACGCCCACGCTCGACTGGGCCGCTGTGCTCAAGCGCAAGGACGGCATCATCGCCAAGCACGTCAAGGGCCTGGACTTCCTGATGAAGAAGCACAAGATCGACGCGGATCGAAGGGTTATGGCCGGCTGACGGGACCGGCGCTGGAGGGGCTGCATACCGTTGAGGTGACCGGGGCGGCGGGCGAAACGAGCCCTGTGATGGCGAAGAACGTGATTCTGGCCACCGGCTCTGAGGCCAAGATGCTGCCGGGGCTGGAGGCGGACAGCCGCATTCTGACCAATATCGAGATTCTTGCCATGGACCAGCCGCCCAAATCGCTGATCGTGATCGGGGCGGGCGCGGTGGGCGTAGAATTCGCTTCGATCTTCCGCACCTTTGGGGCAGAGGTCACCGTCCTGGAGTTCTTGCCGCGCATGGTTCCCGTGGAGGACGAAGAAGTGTCAAAGGAGTTGGCGCGGCTCTACAAGAAGCGCGGCATCGACGTGAACACGGGCGCCAGGGTGGAGAAGGTGGAGAAGACTGAGGCCGGCGTGAAGGTGACCTTCACCGACGCGAACGGCAGGGCTCAGGTGAAAGAGGCCGAAAAGGTGCTGGTGGCCGTTGGGCGTTCGCCCCTGACGGACAACGTCGGCGTGGAGAAGACGAAGATCGAGTTGGAGCGCGGGTTTGTGAAGGTCGACGGCGCGCAGGAGACGGCGGAGCCGGGCGTCTTTGCCATCGGCGACATTGTGGCCGGGCTGCCGCAATTGGCCCATGTGGGCGCGATGAGCGGAATGGTGGCCGTGGCCAAGATTGCCGGAAAGAAGTTCCGGCCGGTGCGGCGCGACCGCATTCCGGGCTGCACCTACACCGAGCCGCAGATCGGGTCGGTGGGCTTGACCGAGGCCCAGGCCAGGGAGCAAGGATACGAGGTGAAGGTGGGCAAGTTCCCCTTCGCGGGCAACTCGAAGGCGACGATTGTGGGCAGCCACGACGGGTTCGTGAAGGTCGTCTCCGATGCCAAGTATGGCGAGATTCTGGGCGTGCACATCCTGGGGCCGCAGGCCACGGAACTGATCGCCGAGGCGGTGGCGGTGCTGGAGTTGGAAGGCACGGTGGAGGAGATGATGTTCACGATCCACGCACACCCCACGCTTGCGGAGTCGTTGCTGGATGCCTATGGGTCGGTGGAGGGGATGGGGATCAACGCGTAGGGGCGGCGAAGCCGGGCGCTAAGTTGCGCAGCGCCTCTCGAATGGTCTCGACGTTCTGGTCCAAGGTTCTGGCCGCCGTGTCCAGGACGAGATGCTCGCGATTCCATGGAGCATACTCTCGCGCAAGCACATCTTCCCAGGTGGGCAGCCTCAATCCGGGCACATCCGTGACGCGCGTCTCCACCCGGCGGCGATGTTCTTCGACGTCGGAGCATTGGATTTCGACTTCAATCGCGTGGACCGCGGCGCGCGCGGCGACTTCGACCCACGCGTCGCGGGTGAGTTGGATTGGATTCACGGAGTCAGCAATCACAGTCAGGCCGATTCGGAGGTTGTCTTCGGCGACAGCGTATGCAATGCGATAGCCCGCGTCGTCGAGGGAGACGGAGGAGTCCTGAGAAGACCGCATGACTTGCTCGATGGAATCGATACGTAGATGAACCGCGCCGATCTGAGAGGCCAATTCGCGCGCAATGGCCGTCTTGCCCACGCCGGGCAAGCCGCTCAGGATCACGAGCACTTCGGCCATTCCTGCTCCTCATCCGGCGTTGCCGTAAGGGCAAATCCTCAAAACTCGGGAACTCTGTCAGAGTTCCGTCGATTGGCTGGCCACCAGCGCCTTGCACTTGGCGATAAACTCGGCCAGCGGCACGGAGCCCTGATCGCCTTTGGCGCGGGTGCGGACGCTGACCGAACCGGCTGCCTCCTCCTTGTCGCCAAAGACCAGAATGTAGGGCGTCTTCTGGTTGGCGAAGTCGCGGATCTTGCCGTTCATCTTCTCATTGCGGTCGTCGATCTCAACTCGCAGCCCGGCGGCTCTTAACTCCGTTTCCACCTTCCTGGCGTAGGCATGGTGGCGCTCGCTGATGGGAACCAGGCCCACCTGCACAGGCGCGAGCCACAGCGGGAAGGCTCCGGCATAGTGCTCGATGAGGACGCCGAAGAAGCGCTCCACCGAGCCGAAGAGGGCGCGGTGGACCATGACGGGCTGATGGCGCTCGCCGTCCTCGCCCACGTATTCGAGCTCGAAACGCGCCGGCAGGTTGAAGTCGAACTGCACGGTGGAAAGCTGCCAGAGGCGGCCCAGAACATCGACGAGCTTCACGTCGATTTTGGGGCCGTAAAAGGCCGCTTCGCCGGGGATGGTCTTGTAGGCGATGCCCTTGCGCGCAAGGGCGCGTTGCAAGGAGCCGACGGCCAGGTTCCAATTCTCATCGGAGCCGGCGTAATGGGCGCGGTCGCCGGGGTCCCAGGTGGAGAGCTCGACCTTGAACTCGGCAAAGCCAAATGTCTTCAACACCGCCTCGGCAAAGTCGATGCAGGCCACGACCTCGTCCTCAATCTGGCCGGGAGTACAGAAGATGTGGGCGTCGTCCTGGGTAAAACCGCGGACCCTCAGCAGGCCGTGCATGGTGCCGGAGCGCTCGTAGCGGTAAACGTTGCCTAACTCGGCCAGCCGCACGGGCAGGTCGCGATAACTCCGCGGAGAGTTTTTGTAGATGAGGATGTGGCCTGGGCAGTTCATCGGCTTGAGCCGGTATTCGGCATCGTCCAGCTCCATGGGGGTGTACATATTGCCGGAGTAGAAGCCCTCATGGCCGCTGACCTTCCACAGTTCGCGGCGCATCACGTGCGGCGTGAAGACCAGCGAGTAGCCGCGGCGCAGGCATTCGTCGCGCATCCAGTCTTCCATGACCTTGCGGACGATGCCGCCTTTGGGATGCCAGAAGACGAGACCGGGGCCGGCCAGTTCCTGGATGCTGAAAAGATCCAATTGCTTGCCCAGCAGGCGATGGTCGCGCTTGGCGGCTTCTTCAAGGCGGGCGAAGTGGGCATCCAGTTCTTTCTGCGAGAAAAACGCCGTGCCGTAGATGCGCTGCAACTGGGGATTCTTCTCGTCGCCCAGCCAGTATGCGCCGGCCAGCGAGAGCACCTTGAAGGCCTTGACGCGGCCGGTCGAGG
Source organism: uncultured Acidobacteriaceae bacterium (assembly GCA_963799145.1). Classification (GTDB taxonomy): domain Bacteria; phylum Acidobacteriota; class Terriglobia; order Terriglobales; family Acidobacteriaceae; genus Telmatobacter. The sequence goes on from CAWCWQ010000132.1 coordinate 14,546, forward strand.
GCAGGTGAGGGCCGCGGCAGAAGTCGACGAAGCTGCCGTTGCGATAGAAGCTCACTTGGTCGCCCGGCTGGGTGAACTTGGTCACGAAGTGGGTCTTCATGAAGTCCCCGTCGCGGCTGAAGCCTTCCAGGCTTTTATCTCTTGGAGCAAATTCGTGGAAGAACGGCTCGTCGCGCGCCACCACTTCGGCCATCTTGGCCTGGATGGCGGCGAGGTCTTCGGGCGTGAAGTTTGTCGGGCGATAAAAATCATAGAAGAAACCGGAGTCGGTGGCCGGCCCGTGGCCCAGCTTGGTCTCAGGGAAGAGTTCGAGCACGGCGGTGGCCAGCACATGGGCCGCCGAGTGGCGGATGACCTTGAGCGCTTCGGGATCCTTCTCGGTGACCAGCTCCAGGCGCGTATCGGCAGTGAGCGGCGTGGTCAAATCCACCAGGCGCGGGGCGGACGAGTCCTCGGCGGAGTACATGGCTGCTTCGTCCGGCTGGGCGTCGCGGGCGCCGCTTGCCGCGGCCGCGCCGGCGATTGGGGTCAGGCGGGCCACAACGGAAACCGCGGCCAGGCGCGGCGAGATCGAGTTGGCAATATCGAGGGGCGTTGTGCCGGCGGGCACCTCGCGAATGGCCCCATCGGGCAGGTGTACGGCAATGATCTCAGCGCTCATGGTGATTGGGTTCCCTCTATTTCTCTGCCAAACAAGCTTCTTGCAAAATTGCCTTCAGACTTATTGTTTGCGTCAGGGCACGACTTCAGTCGTGCCGCAAGTGGCTAATTAAGATTCCGGCTTTAGCCGCTGCTAAACTGCAAAATGCTGAAAACAAAGCCGCAGGGGCTAAAGCCCAGCCCGATTTTACTGCTCTTCCGGCACGACTGAAGTCGTGCCCTGACGCTCTTTGCAGTTTCAATGGAATTTTGCAAGAGGTTCGTACAAGAAAAACCTCCGGCAAAACAACAGGATAGTTGCCACGGGCCGCTCGCGTCGAGGAAGCTGGACCGTATGAGGGCGAAATAGAGCCGGAAGCGGGAATCTGAATGAGTCCTCGATCCTGCTGCGGAATCCTTGTTGTTGAGGGGAAAAGAGGACGGGAATGCGCTGGATTTCATTGATTTGCTGGCTGGGGATTTGTTTTGCGGTGGCGGGGCTGGGCGGGCGCCTGACGGCGAGCGAAATTCCCGGATGGTACCGGACGCTGGTGAGGCCGTCGATTGCTCCGCCGAACTGGGTTTTTGGTCCGGTGTGGACCCTGCTCTATGTGTTGATGGCGGTTGCCGCGTGGCGGGTGTGGCTTGCTCCGCCGTCGTCAACGCGCACCTGGGCACTGGCGCTTTTCATGGTGCAATTGGCCTTGAACTTTGCCTGGTCGTGGATCTTCTTCCGCCAACACGCTATCGGGGCGGCGTTGGCGGAGGTGGTGGCGCTATGGGCCACGATCGGGGCAACGATCCTGGTTTTTGCGATGATCGCCCCGCTACCGGCGTGGCTGATGGCGCCCTATTGGGCCTGGGTCACATTTGCCTCGGCCCTGAATGCCGCCTTCTGGCAGGCAAACAGGCCGGGCTAATCTCCGCCTGTTTACCTGCCCGGCTGACTTGCCGGACCGCTCACTCGTAGCGAAGCGCCTCGATGGGATCGAGGTTGGCGGCCTTCCAGGCTGGGTAGATGCCGAAGAGCAGGCCGATGCCGCAAGAGACGCCGAAGCCCACCATAACCCACAGGGTAGAAAGCGTAGCCGGAAGGCCGATAGGCAGCTCGTAGATGAGCCATGTGAGCGCCGCGCCCAGGATCACGCCGACAACCCCTCCCATGGCGCATAGGGTAATGGCCTCGGTGGTGAATTGGGTAAGGATCATCTGCTTGGTGGCGCCGATAGCCTTGCGAATGCCGATCTCGCGAGTACGCTCGGTGACCGAGACCAGCATGATATTCATGACGCCCACTCCGCCCACCAGCAGGCCAACGCTGGAGACGGCGACCATAAAGCCGAATAATCCGCCGGTGATGCTGCCCCAGAGCTTGGTGAGCGAGTCGGGCCCGAAGATCTCGAAGTTATCGTCGGCCGAAATCTTGACCTTGCGGCGGATGCGCAGCATCTCGCGAATCTCGTCTTCGACCAGCGCCTTGTTCTTGGGGTCGTCGTACTTCACGCTGATCCAAAGGTCAAGCGCCTCCGGGTGCAGGCTGTGGAAGGTCCCAATGGGAAAGACGATCTCGTTATCGTTGGGATTCTTGCCGCTGCCAAAGGGCTGCTTCTGCTTGTCGAAGACGCCGATCACGGTGTACAGTCCGGTGGCGACGTTGACCTCCTTGCCGATGGGGTCTTCGCCGTTGACGAAGAGTTGTTCGGCTGTGTCGTGACCCAGGATGCACACCTTGGCATGGCTTTGGTCCTCTTCGTCGGTAAACATGCGGCCGGCCTGAAAGGTGAAATTGGACACGTCCGCGACCTGCGCCGTGTCGCCATTGAGAATTGCGCCTGCTACCTTGTGGCCCTGGTACTTTACGCTTACATCCCCTACGCCGAACTGCTTGGTGTACCGGTGCCCGCCGTCGGCAGCCAGCACATGGGGCAGCGTGCGCAGGGCGTAGACGTCGTCCATGGTCAGCTTCTTGCGCGTGAGCTGCTCGGTGGTGGGGCGCACGCCAATCACCGGCATGTGGAAGACCCAGAAGACATTCGAACCAAACGAGTCGGCAAAATCGGCGACGCGGTTGTTGAGTCCGCTGATAACCGAAGAGATGACGATCACTGTGGTGACGCCGATGACGATGCCCAGGATGGTCAATCCCGAGCGCAGCTTGTTCTTCCTCAGTGTATCGAGGGCCATCTTGATGGATTCGCGTGTTTGTCCTTGCGCCATGGTGCACCTAGGGGTTAGGGATTAGGGGTTAGGGGTTAGAAACTTGGGCCGTTGGCCCTGTTCCTTCTCCTTGAACGTATTAAATATTCCAGAAATCATCTTTCCAACCTCAAACGACAAAGCCTCTGCTTCATCTAGCAGCTTGGAATCTCCGATCCCAAGTGCCCGAGCGATTTCGATCTGAGTTTGCAACTCGAAGTTTGAGCCCCGCGCAATTCCCAGGAACTGCCTGTATTCGCCAGTTCCCAGTCGTCCATGTCCTTCTGCAATATTGCTCGGGACGGAGACTGCCGCGCGTCTGATCTGGCTGCTTAATCCGTACAGTTCCTCGCGTGGGAAGTCCTTGGTCAGACGATAGATCGCGACAGATAGCTGTATAGCTCTCTGCCAAACCAGCAAGTCCCGAAACGATTGCACCATTATGCAACTCCTAACCCCTAACCCCTAATCCCTAACCCCTGCTTCTTCACATCTCCGCCCTGAGCGCTACCACCGGATCCAGCTTGGCGGCCTTGCTGGCGGGATAGACGCCGAAAAAGATTCCTACTGCGCCAGCCATGAACAGCCCCAGCATCACGCTCCACAATTGCACGCTGGTGGGGAACCCGACAACGAGCGTAATGACCTTGGCCGCGCCGACGCCCAGGAGCACGCCAATGGCTCCGCCGGCGATGGCCATAGTCGCGCTTTCGATCAGAAACTGGAGCAGAATATCGCGCTGCTTGGCGCCCAGCGCCTTGCGCACGCCGATTTCGCGGGTGCGCTCGGTTACGCTCACCAGCATGATGTTCATGATCACGATGCCGCCCACCAACAGAGCAATCGAGGCGATGCCGATCACCACGTTGAAGAAGATGGTGGAGATCTGTTTCCAGAGGTCCAGGAAGGTGTCGTTGGTCTCGATCTCGAAGTCTTCCGGCTGGCCGACCGCATTGTGGCGGCGGGCGCGCATCAACGTGCGCACCTCATCCTTGGCGCGCTCCATCGATTCGGCGTCGCCGCCGGCCCGGCCATAGATGCTGAGCGAGTCGTTGTAGCCATAGGTCTGCTGGTAGGTGGTGAAGGGAATAGCCACCCAATTATCCATCGACTGGCCCAGCATTTTGCCCTGGCGGTCGCCCACGCCGATGATGGTGAAAGGAATGCCCCCGACGTGAATCTCCTTGCCGATGGGGTCGCCGTCGCCCAGAAGATTGTCAACGACATCGTATCCCACAATGACGTTGTGTGTGGCCTTCTGGTCGTCTACCGGGGTAAAGCCCCGGCCCAAGACAACATCGACGTTGTCGAGCGAGATCATCGTCCAGGTAAGGCCTCGCATATCGGTATCGGAGCTGGAGTGCCCGTTGTAGACCACGCTGCCGTTGCGATCGAGACGTACGCCAACCTCGGTGCACTCAGTGCAACTAACCTGGATTGCCTCGTAGTCCTCATTGGTCAGCTTCTTGCGCTTCTGATACTTGAAGTACTCCTCGGCGGAGAAGATCACACCCGGCATCTGCTGAACCGTAAAGACGTCGGCGCCGTGGCTGATGAGTTTGGTGGTCACAAAAGAGTTGGCGCCATTCACCAGGGTGATGACCATAATGACCGAAGCCACGCCCATCACCACGCCGAGGAGCGTCAGGATGGTGCGGAGCTTGTTTCCCCAGAGGGATTGCAGCGCGAGTTTTAGGGCTTCACTGAATAGCATGGTTCCGCTTGCCTTCGCAACGCTCGAATCTGTGTGACTTCCCACCCTTGCGCCGAACGAAGGCGAAAGTAGGGGCGCCCAACACCGGCAATCCCTGGGCGCGCATCGAAGTTTCCGCGCGGCTTCGCAGGTCTACGCACTCTCGGACAGCCGCAGTTCCAAGGTCGCTATTCCTATGGACGCATCAGAAGCCATTCAGGCCGCGTTCCGGGTTCCGCGGCGGCCGCAACTGAGGCTCTTTTTCCGTTGGGGGCTGGTTTGCCCCCTCAGTGGACTACGCAGACTCGCTTGCGCCGGTTCCAGAGGGCGGAATGAATCGGCGCAGAGATCGGGCCGGGGGCGAAGATCTCGGAGGTCGCGCTACCGCCCGGAGCTGCCAAAGCCCTTCCCCGCGCGGGCCGAGTCTTCCAGCGTTTCCACTTCCTGGACCGGCCCTGTCAATACGGGAACCGGAATCATCTGTGCGATCTTTTCGCCGGCCTTGAGTTCGACCTCTGCCTGGCCCAGATTGGTCATGAGCACCAGAATCTCGCCACGGTAACCGGCATCGATCACTCCGGCGGTGGTGGCGATGCCACGCGCCGCCATCGACGAGCGGTCGCGCACCAGCAGGCCGAGCGGAGCGCCGGTGCCGGGATGACGCGCCTCGACGGCGATGCCGGTGCGCACCTTGACTGTAGTGTGGGGAGGCAAATGCGCGGCCTCCAGCGCAAACAGGTCGTAGCCCAGATCTTCGCCGGGGTGCGCCACCACCGGTAGCAGAGCGCCCTCATCCAACAGCTTTACACGCAGCATGGATTGATAGTAGTGGAGCGGGGTTGGCCGCCCCAAATGGTCAGCCCCGACTGGGAACTTTCCCCGCCGGGGCTGTCGTGGCGCGACAAGAACAATCGGCAAAAGGACCTGTAAGCCGAATTCTGTCGTGTGCGGTCATTCCTCTAGACGCCGCGTTGCCGCGGACGTTCATCAGCGACCTACCCGGAGGTTTCGGCAATAGCTTGAGCCGCCTGAGCGCGCCGGGCCGGTGCGCAGCGCTGCATGGCTCGATGCAAACGCTTCCCTCCCTATTTGGTCTTGCTCCGTGTGGGGTTTACCCTGCCCCCGGCGTTACCGCCGGAGCGGTGCGCTCTTACCGCACCATTTCACCCTTACCCCAGCGCTGGAGTCTCCGCAACGGCGGGCGAGCCCGGCAAGCCGGGCCAACCCGGGTATTGCGTTTCCAGGGTGGCCCTCCCGAAGGAGGGGTAGCCGAGGCGGTATCTTTTCTGTGGCACTGGCCGTCCATGAGCCTTTACGCTCACGTCCCGGACGTTATCCGGCACACTGCCCTGCGGAGTTCGGACTTTCCTCCCCCGGTTGCCCTCGCTTGCGCCAGAGCACCCGGCAGCGACCGCCCGGTCCTCCTGCCAAGGTCTAGTGTACCTCAGTGTCGGCCTTACCCATTGCCCGCAGCGGCAAGAACGCGGGGCGCCCCACCCCCGCCGCGTTCTTGTCGCTGCGCCCAGGAATGTGTCAAGAACGGATGCTCTATGCGGTCAATTTGAAGACTGGTGCCCCCGATGTCAAGCCTGCTGAAGCTGTTCGGCTCCGGATGGACCCCATAAACCGCATGAACATTGGGCCAAAAGCCTCTTCCGTGGATCGGGGCCAGGAATCGCCCGAAATCCCCGCAAGGCGGGATCGAGATGAATCGAACACAACCCAATGACTCACGCCTGTCCAACCGCCAAAACGTCAACGTGTGCAAGCTGCATCGCTATCTCCGGCACACTCCTAGCAGACTCGAACAGTCCCCTGCTGCCCACCCAGCCCAAGACTCCGCTTGACACAATTCCGCGTTAGCCATGAAACTGCCAGCTAGGTTCTTTATGCGCGGAGTGGCAGAGGCGCCGGCCCGTTCCGGAAGAGGCGGTTTCGATCCAGGTGAGCGTATCCAAGACAGGCCGGCTGAGTCTTTCGCTGGCTTCCTCCATGGAAAGCGTGGACGCGGTGGAGGCGGCGGCGGAGAAGCTGGCCATCGAGGCCGGCCTGGACGAGGATGAGCGTTTTCGCGTGACCATGGCGGTGCGCGAGGCTGCGGTAAACGCCGTCCTCCACGGCAACGAGTACGACCCCGCAAAGCGCATTGCCGTCAGCCTTGAGAACACCGGCGAGGCGCTTGTCTTTACCATCGCCGACCAAGGAAAGGGCCTCGATGCGGAATCGCTTCCCGACCCCCGGACACCGGAAAACCTGCTGCGCGGCACGGGACGCGGCATCTTCCTCATTCGCTCTTTCATGGATGAGGTACACTTCCGTAAACTGCATCCAGGAACCGAGTTGACGCTGGTCAAGCATCTGCCGTCGGCGCGTGATAGAACTTGAACATGCTTCGCGCGGAGCATTGGCGGCTAGAGGCGCGAGGTTCATTCGCCGGAGGCAAAGGCAGGGCGGAAACTCTCCGCAGCGGGGCGCCCCACAGGTACTATAATCGTAGTTCAACGAGGAAATCGTAGTATCGACAAGGAGGATTTTCCGTGGCACTTACTATTGCATCCCGTGAAGTGGATGGCGTCACCGTCCTGGATCTCAGCGGACGGATCACCCTGGGCGAGGGCAGCGTGCAGATTCGCGATGCCATTCGCGAACTGATCGGAAAAGGCCAGAAGAGCGTCCTGCTCGACATGGGAGACGTGAACTACATCGATAGCTCGGGATTGGGCGAGCTGGTGAGCGCTTACACCAGCGCCAAGAACCAGAGCGCCGCGCTCAAGCTGCTCAAACTGACCAAGAAGGTACACGACCTGCTGCAATTGACGAAGCTCTACACCGTCTTCGACATCTACGACGACGAGGCCGCCGCCATCGCCTCGTTCAAGTAGAATGTCTTTTGCCGCGCCCCAAACCTGGTCGCGTACCCTAAACGCTGGAAAGGCCATCCGGAGTTTCCGGATGGCCTTTTTCCGATGGCGGAGAGTGTGGTTCCGCGGTCAAGGTTTGACCAGCCCGCCACTGGGAACCCGGAACCCCGCGGATGAGCGAGTTGCCGGGGTTTTGTTCCTCGCCCGGCACTCCGGTACACTCAACGGTTAGGCCTGCTTTTGCAACTCAAGACGATCGCGGTTGGCAGACCGCAAGGAATTCCCGCAACCAACACCCATGTCTACCATCCAACCTATTGCAGGAGAACTCGAACAGCATCCCGACGTGGCCCTGGTTGAAAGGGTGCGCGGCGGAGATGTTTCGGCATACGATGCACTGGTCCGCAAGTACGACCGCCAGGTCTTCCGGATTGCGCAGCACATCACGCAAAACCGCGAAGACGCCGAAGACGTGATGCAGGACGCGTTCCTGAAGGCCTACGAGAAGCTAGGCCAGTTTCAAGGAAACTCGAAGTTCTACACATGGTTGGTACGCATTGCAGTCAACGAAAGCCTGATGCGCCTGCGCAAGCGGCGGACGGGCAAGATGGTCTCGATCGACGAGGACGTCGAGACCGAGGAAGGCAGCGTCCCGCGCGACCTGGCAGACTGGGCGCCAGACCCGGAGCAGAACTACAACCAGGCCGAACTAGGCGAGATTCTGCGCAAAACCATCCAGGGGCTGCCGCAGGGGTTTCGTATCGTCTTTGTTCTGCGCGATGTGGAAGGACTCTCCACCGAGGAGACGGCCGAGACGCTCGGCCTGAGCATTCCGGCTGTGAAGTCGCGCCTCTTGCGCGCGCGGCTGCAACTGCGCGAACGTCTGAGCCGCTACTTCCACAGGACAAGAGGGGGTGAGAAGTGAAGTGCAGTGAGTTTCTCGCCCGCCTCGACGATCTGATCGACGACTCGGTGACCCCCGAGATGCGCGCCGAACTGCAAGCCCATCTGGGCCGCTGCGGGCACTGCGAGGTCATCCTCAATACCACCCGAAAGACCATCGAAATATACCGATCGCACGAGATATACGACTTGCCCGCGGGCCTCCGCGACCGCCTCCACGCCGCCATCATGGCTCGCTGCAAGAAGGGCTGCTGAGAGGCAGCCGGGCGGGTCGCCCTCGTGATGCCGGGGATGCCGCTGTCGACGCAACTGTTAGAATCGGAGCGCTACCTCAAAGGCAACGATCCAGTGGACAAGCAACCCCATAGAACGCCGCCCCCCTCATTCGCCCCTTTTCCGAGGGCCGGTTTCCGAGGCTTCGGGGCAGTCTCTCCCGCGTTCACGGCATCTCGTCCTCCGTTCGCGGAAGGACTCGCGGGATTCGCGAGCAACGGGCGCAATAGAGAGGACGCGGAGAGATGACTCTCGACATTCGCCCATTCTGGCTGATGGGAGCGCTCGCCGCCACGGGTTGCGGCTTCTTGGTGCTCGTTGTCAAGAAGACCTACCCGGATCACCTGGGCCGCGTGCTGTCGCTTTGGGGTGTGGCGAACCTCTGCCTCGGGGCCGGCTATGCCATCCGCCTGGGGCACGCATCGGAGGGGCAATTCGTCTTCTACGTCCTGACCAGCACCCTGATCACGGCCTGCCTCAGCGTGGAGTTTTGGGCGATACGGGAACTCAAGCGGCAACCGTCATCGGCCGCCTGGGTTGCCGCGCCGCCGTTCCTGGTGTTTGCGGTTTGCGTTTGGTTCACCTTTGTCCGGCGAAACATCTCCATCGAGCTTCTGATCGGCGACTTCATCGACTTGGCGTTGATAACGCTAACTGCCCGATGCCTATGGCAAAAGGAAGACGGGCGAAGGCTCTTCGCCGATGTTGTTGCAGCCTCGTTTTATCTGCTGCTTGGCATCGCAACCTGCGCCGTAATTGCCGACTTCTTTCGCGATGGCCGATTCCCCCCGGAGTACGACTTCAATATCCCGCGCGCCGTCCTCGATAGCATCGCCTCGATTCTCACCGAGGGGATTGTTTTCCCATTGTTTCTGCTCATGGTGTCGGAGAGATTGAACAGGAATCTCGTGGTTCAGGCTCTGCGCGATCCGCTGACCGGCCTTTATAACCGGCGGGCATTCGAGGAGATCGCATTCCGCGAGATCTCCGGCGCATCGAGAACCGGGCTAGGACTCTCAGTCGCGATCTTCGACATCGACCATTTCAAGCAAATCAACGACCGGCACGGGCACGTGGCAGGCGACGCTGTACTCAGCGCCGTCGCCGCAACGCTCCGCCACAATCTGCGCGATGAGGATTTTGTGTGCCGATGGGGAGGCGACGAGTTTTGCGCCCTGCTCCCGCGTGCCAAGCGCGAGCAAGCGCGGAAGGTTGCCGAGCGCATCCTTCAGGCTGTCGCAGAACTCGACATCTCGTTTGAAGAAAGAACGATGAAGGTCGCGGTCAGCATCGGCGTGGTGACAGATGAAGGCCGGGCGAAGGACGTTTCTGAGCTCGTTGGGCGGGCGGACGCCGCACTCTATCGGGCGAAAGCGGCGGGCCGCAAGCGGATCGCATTCGATTTCGATCTGAATCCCGAGCCAGGCAGCTCTCCGCTTTCCTGAAAACGCCGCTACGCTCCTTCCAGCCCTAAGACTCCATGCCCAGGCCGTTCGGCGGCGTTTCAAGAGAAGTTCGGCCAAAGGGCTGGGAGTCCAGGAATGGGAACCGCGCACTGGCCGTTCCCCACCCGCATGATTTACCCTCAATCTCGTCATGAACTTCAAGCGCAACCTTCTCGCTCCCGCTCTGGCCATGGCTCTTGCCGCTTCGAGCGGCGTTCCGGCCCTGGCACAGCAATCCGCAAAACCGGCTTCCGACCTGCCCGACGCGCCCTTGGCCACCGCCGCCGCGCTTGTCCATCCCAACGGACCCACAGTGGTCATGGACACCTCCATGGGCCGCATCACCTGCCAGTTCTATCAGCGGCAGGCTCCCAAGGCGGTAGCCAACTTTATCGCCCTGGCCGAGGGAACAAAAGACTGGACCGACCCCGCCACCAAGCAGAGGGAACACAACAAGCCCTTCTACAACGGCACCATCTTCCATAGGGTCATTCCGGAGTTCATGATCCAGGGTGGCGACCCCACCGGCACCGGCACTGGCGATCCCGGATACAGCTTCAACGACGAATTCGATCCGAACCTGAACTTCGACAAGCCCGGCAAGCTGGCCATGGCCAACTCCGGTCCCAATACTAACGGCAGCCAGTTCTTCATCACCGAAGTGCCCTTCGAATCGGGGAACCAGCTATACACGCTCTTCGGCCAGTGCGACGATGCGAGCGTGGAGGTGGTCAAGACCATCGCCCGCGTTCAGCGCAACGGCCAGGACAAGCCGCTCACGCCCGTGGTGCTCAAGAACGTCACCATCGTCCGCGAAGGCCAGCTGATGCCGCCCGAAAGAGCGCCCCGGTCGGGACCCGAAACCATGGTCCCGCCGGCCTCCCCTCCCAAACCGTAGCCCGCATCTTTCGATCCCACAAATGCCGGAGTGCCCCATCCTTTTCGCGATTTCGGCGAAAAGGATGGGAAACCGCAAATCTCAACCGTTAACGTGAGCCCCAGATCTCAATTCAAAGACCTTGGAGACCTCGCAACAAAGGAGCTTTCATGGCCCTTGCAGCAGGAACTTACGCCGTCTTCACCACCACCGAAGGCAAAATCACCGTCCGCCTCTTTGAGACCGACGCCCCCATCACCGTCAAGAATTTCATCGAGCTGGCCGAGGGCGCCAAGGAGTGGACTCACCCCGCCACCCGCGCAAAATCCACCGCCAAACTTTACGACGGGACCATCTTCCACCGCGTCATTCCCGACTTCATGATCCAGGGCGGCGACCCGGCCGGTAACGGCATGGGCGGCCCCGGCTATCGCTTTCAGGACGAAACCAAAGGCTCTCCGCACCGGTTCGACAAGCCCGGCAAGCTGGCCATGGCCAACTCCGGCCCCAACACCAACGGCTGCCAGTTCTTCATCACTGTGGCCCCCACTCCCCACCTCACCGGCAGACACACCATCTTCGGCGAAGTCGTGGAGGGCCAGGAGATCGCCACCAAGATCTCTCTCGTCCCGCGCAGCGGTCAGGACAAACCGCACAAGCCGGTCGTCCTCGAATCCATCGTCATCGAGCGCATCGCCTGACGCCGCTTTGTTGTGCAAGCACCTCGGACCCCCAACCATGGTTGGGGGTTCCTGCGGCAGGCCGATCTTCCTCGACATTCCCCTGTTGTCCATTTCGCGAGCAGCGCATGAAGGAAGAAGTCAAAACCGGGATTCAACCGCCCTGCTCGGATTGAGGCTGGAACCGTCTGCCAATGGCAGAGCAGGGCCGAACAGGGTTTGGGATATGATATTTGCAACCTGCATGAAATTGAGACTTTGAACGCACGGAACGCTTTTTAAACCAAGGGAAAAGTGACCAACCATCTTTATTACGGCGACAATCTCCAGGTCTTGAGGAATTCCATCGCCTCCGAGAGTGTCGACCTCATTTACCTTGACCCCCCATTCAACAGTCAGGCAAACTACAACATTCTCTTCAGATCTTCTAAAGGCAGGCAGTCGCAAGCCCAGATTGAAGCCTTCGACGACACCTGGCATTGGAACGATTATGCAGAATCGGCCTTTGACGAGGTACTGAAAAGCGGCAAGAGCGAGGTTTCGGAGATGCTCCGAGCCTTCAGGTCATTTCTCAAAGAGAATGACACGATGGCCTACCTGACCATGATGGCCGTCCGTCTCTTGGAGCTTCATCGTGTATTGAAACCGGCCGGCAGCCTGTATTTGCATTGTGACCCGACAGCAAGCCATTACCTCAAGATACTCATGGACAGTATTTTCGGTGCGGATATGTTCCGCAACGAAATCACATGGAAGCGCACAACCACCCATAGCGACAGCAAGACATGGAGCCGGGTGAGCGACAGGCTTTATTTCTACTCCAAGGGCCGCGCTTTCACATGGAATACACCTAGAGATCCTCATTCAGCCAGATACATTGCCGATAAATACTGCAACGACGATGGCGATGGCAGGATGTACCAGCTCGACAATATGACAAGCCCTAATCCACGGCCACACATGATGTATGAGTGGAAGGGATTCGCCTTTCCTGACAAGGGGTGGCGCTACTCACTCGAAACGATGGCGAAGCTCGATGGGGAAGGCCTGATCTGGTATCCAAGGCGAAAGGATGGCGGTCTCGATAGGACGAAGCGGCCCCGGCTCAAACGCTACCTTGACGAGATGGAGGGCGGTGTCACGGGTGATGTTTGGACCGACATTTCTCCAATTAACTCGCAGGCCCAGGAACGTCTTGGCTATCCAACCCAGAAACCATTGGCATTGCTTGAGCGCATCATTCAAGCATCGAGCAATGAGGGAGACGTGGTACTGGACCCATTCTGCGGCTGCGGGACTACGATTCATGCCGCGCAAAAGCTCAAGCGCCAATGGGTGGGGATTGACATAACACACCTTGCAATTTCACTGATTGAGAAGCGATTGAAGGCCGCATTCCCCGGTGTAGCGTTCGACGTTCATGGAACTCCCAAAGACCTTGAGGGAGCCCAGGCTCTCGCCGCGCAGGACAAGTATCAATTCCAATGGTGGGCCGTTTCGTTGATCGATGCGGTGCCTTATGGGAGCAGGAAAAAAGGAGCCGATAGCGGTATCGATGGCTTTATTTATTTCAAGCCCGATGGAAAAGTCTCGGAGAAGGCAATAGTCTCCGTCAAAGGCGGAGGGAACGTCAGCGTCGCGATGATAAGGGACTTGGCTCACGTCGTAGATCGCGAGAACGCAAAGATCGGCGTGTTTATTACACTGGCGGAGCCAACCAAGCCAATGCAGACGGAAGCGATAAAGGCAGGATTTTTTGACACACGATTCGGAAAGTATCAAAAGATTCAGATTCTCACCATAGAGCAGCTCTTTGCGGGAAGCAAGCCGGATATTCCCCTGGTCGATACGTCGGTATTCAGGAAAGCCGCGGTCGAATTGAATGAGAAGCAAGAAGATCTCTTCGAATAGAGTGGAGTGCCGATCAAGAGTGGCGGAAACCCCGAACTCGTCAGCCTCTTTGCGTTTTGCCGGCAATTGACACACGAGTCGCAACGGCAGCGTTTACCATGGTGACTTTGGAGAGGAAGCAATCCCGAATGGAAGAAGAAAGCACATCCCAGCAACGTCCGCGGAAACACCACAGCCCTGACCTGGTCCGCCCCATGTATGCGCGCCATTCGCTGCTGGGGCCGACCCCGCGCCACTCCATCCCCGAGCAAGGCATGGCGCCAAGCACCGCCTACAACCTCATCCACGACGAGTTGATCCTCGACGGCAGCTCGCGCTTCAACCTTGCCACCTTTTGCAGCACCTGGATGGAACCCGAAGCGCACCGTCTGATGTCCGAGACCTTCGACAAGAACATGATCGACAAGGACGAGTATCCGCAGACGGCCGAGCTGGAGATGCGCTGCGTCCACATGCTTGCCGAGCTCTGGAATTCGCCCGACCCCGACAGCACCATCGGCACTTCGACCATCGGCTCCAGCGAAGCCTGCATGTTGGGCGGGCTGGCCCTCAAATGGCGCTGGCGCAATAAGATGCACAAACTGGGCAAGTCTACCGAAAAGCCAAACCTCGTGATGGGCTCCAACACCCAGGTCTGCTGGCACAAGTTCGCCCGCTATTGGGACGTTGAGCCGCGTGAAGTTCCGCTCGAAGGAAGCGAGGTGGTCACCGATCCGGAGCGCGCCGCCGCAGGCCTGCGACGAGAACACCATTGGGGTGGTCGCCGTCCTCGGCAGCACCTTTACCGGCGACTATGAGAACGTCCTGGCGCTCAGCGCCGCTCTGGATCGTGTGCAGGAGCAAACAGGCCTCGATATTCCCATTCACGTCGATGGCGCCAGCGGCGGCTTTGTCGCGCCATTCCTTCAGCCGGAGCTCGTCTGGGACTTTCGCCTGCCGCGCGTCAAATCCATCAACACCTCAGGGCATAAGTATGGTCTGGTCTATCCCGGCGTGGGCTGGATCGTCTGGCGCGAGCTTGAGGATCTCGATCCCGATTTGATCTTCAACGTCGATTACCTGGGCGGCGCCATGCCCACCCTGGCCATCAACTTCTCGCGGCCTGCGAGCCAGATCGTCGCCCAATATTACAACCTCATCCGGCTGGGCAAGGCCGGATATCGCGCCATCCACGAGGCTTGCCAGGAGGTGGCCGTCGAACTTGCCGGCCAGATCGCCGAACTCGGCCCATTTGAAATGCTGTCCACCGGGCGCGATCTCCCCGTCCTGGCCTGGACCCTTAGAGAGCAGACGAACTGGTCGCTCTACGACTTGTCGGACAGGCTCCGCGATCGCGGCTGGCAAGTGCCAACCTACAGGATGCCCGGCAAACCGGCAGGAGACGGTCGTCCAGCGCGTGGTGGTTCGCAACGGATTTACCCACGATCTGGCCGGAATGCTGCTCCGCGACATGAAGCGCCACCTCGACTGGTTCGCCGCGCAGCCCGGCTTCAAGCCTTCGCTACAAGGCGCCGGTTTCCATCACTAGGCAAGCTTGCCCGGCCTGCGAATCGATCTCCGAAAAGGGCAGTGCAGTGGACTCCATGAGCGAATCAGCGTGCGGCCGGACCCGATCGGCGCACCTCACTGAAAGAACCCGCGTTTCTTCTTCTTTTCCTCGACTTCGGGCTTCCCGCAAAGGCACCTGGCCATCTGGCGGATGGTCCGTGAGATGGGTGAATCTTCGAGGACTAGCGGAGTGGATGAGCTTTGCATCCTTCGCACGGCGGCATAGTCGTTGGGAATCTTCCATGCAGGCGGCCTGGTGAGCGCCTTTGTAACATACTCTTCAGGGATTCCCAGCGAGTCGGGCTGATGCCGGTTGATCACGATTTCGAGCTTGGGGCTCCCGGCATGAGAGAACTGCGTAATAAGGCGATTTGCGTTGCGCAGTTCCGGAATCCCGGCCTGAGTCACCAGATAAATGGTGGCGCTTTCGCTGAACAGAGCCGTTTGCTCCAGGTCCAGTCTCGAACCGACATCGACCAACACGAAGTCGAATTGCTTGCGGGCGGCTGCCAGCAACCTGTCGACAGCGTCATTTGAAGCTTCGAAGGTGGCAAACTCGCTTGGCGCGGCAAGCACGTATAATCCGGAGCTGTGCCGGACGAGCATGGTCGAGAGAAAGCTCGCGTCCAGCCGTTCGGAGTCCTGCAGTGCGTCCACGGTCGAGTATTGAGCTTTCATTCCCAGGTTGATCGCCGCGTCTCCCATCGGCAGGTTGAGATCGATCAAAAGCGTGCTCTTTTGGGATTCCTGGGCCAGCGACACGGCAAAGTTGCAGGCCAGGGTGGTGACGCCGGAACCGCCTTTGGAGCCCAGGAATACGAACAGGCTGCCGTCAGTCTTTTGCAGGGGGCGAGTCGCCGTGCAACGCGCCGAGGCCCGAACCAGAGCCTCGCCCATTGCGCCGTGGGCAAGAGGCATGCGGAGAAACTCGCGAGCGCCGGCGCGCATGCAGCGGACCATCAGATCCGGATCGGATTGCTCCGAACAAACCATGACGATTACCGAGCCCTGGACACAGATGTTTTCGATCAGATCCAGGGCCAACTCCGGATCGCTGTCCAGGTCAACGATTGCGACATTGCAGTTTCGCGTCAAAGACCGCACATCGTCGAGGCTCGTGGGATAGGCTGCGAACTGCCGGATCGGGCCATCCTGGCACTCCACCAGGGCGCTTGTCACCGCGCGACGCCGCCGCTCATCTGGACCGATTACCGCGACGGACAAGGCAGTAGCGGTAAGCATGTCGGAAATGTGGAATGCGGCAGCCATGAGCCCTCTGAGACTTGGTAATCGCTCATCTTGGCTATCGGCAATTGGCAATGCCGCTTTCACATCCCTTGAGAGCTCGATTGGCGAAGATCGGGAAGCGCCGCCGAGACGCGCCCAACAAGAGACTGGATTTGGAATGCGCAGCTTTCGCCGGCTCCGATCAGGGAATTCGCAGACCCGTGCGCAGGTCGATGGAGAACGGAGCCTCCTTGCAGGTGAAAAGATTCCAGCCGAGGCCGTGAAGCACATTGGCCTCGATCGACGCGATGGCGACTCCCTCGGAAGAGAGATTATCCGTTTGCCAGGCAAGGCCATCGCGGCCCCAGGCGAGAATGGAACGCTGGCCGGAGAAGAGTAGCAGCCCCTGCTCGGGCAGCGGTCGAACTTCGATTACCGGGCGGTAGGGGAGCATGGTGAAGCTCTCAGGCGTGGCACTGTCGATCAAGTAGGCATACCCGCCACAGACCGCGCAGATCGCTTCCGGGTCTGGCGTGGACCAGATGCCTGTGGGAACCGCCGGGTCGAGAAACCCGAGGGCACAGGTGGCCAAGAACTCCGGCGCGGAGGGCGAGGACTGCGCGTCCGGCAGGTGCCTCAGACTGAACGCCTCGGCCGGCTGGGCACCGGGCCTGATGAGTACTTCAAGCGCGCCCCGCTCGATCTCTTCGGCATGGCGGGGGTAGACGAAGTGGCGAGCAGGCAGGATGGCAGGGCGGCCCGGGAGGATTTCGGCTTGCCAGCGGTGAGCAAAGCTGAGGTTCACAACCGGTGCGCGAACGAAGGCGGTCACGGCCTGGCCTTGAAGTGCAGAATCCAGTCCTCCTGCTCCTGCGTATCGGGAACCATGCAGCCTCGCGCCGCTTGGATTGCGGCTAGAGCCGCGCGCGGTGACCAGCCCAGGTGGATGAGCGCGCAGGCCGCGGTGACGGTGGCCCGGCCGATGCTCCCGCGGCAATGGACGCCAATCTTCTCTCCGGCGCGGAGGCGATTGGCCAAGCCGGCGACGAATTTCTGGAAGGCTGGGAGGTTGGGCGGAATCTGGGTATCGGGAATCGGGTGGGAGAGGAAAGTCAGCCCGATATGGTCCGCAATAGGGCGCTCTTCGGCAAGGCCAAGGAACAGTGCCTCATCCCTCTCGAGCAGCGAAACGAGGGTTTGGATGCCGCCCCGCTTCATTCGGAGCAGTTCGTCCTCCAGCCATTCGTCGCCGCGCGGCCTGAGCACGATAGCCAGCGGCGCGGGCGGGTTTCCCTTGATCCAGAAGATGTCGTTCACTGCGGTTCAGACTCCCAGGAATATATCTGTTCAATCGCGAACGTTGGGCGAGAGGGCAAAGCGAATGCGGAACTCGGCGGTCATCCTCTTTGATTCTAGCGGCTACGAGAGGAGACGCAATCAGCAGAAATGCTCCCACCCATGAGCTTTGAGAGGCTGGCGGCCTTCCGCGGACAGCAGCGTAACAGTAGGCTGGCCGGGGAGGAGTTTCACGATGCGGCCGATCCTAGTGATAGAAACCCCGTCGATCTTGCGCGGTAGCCGCGCCGTGGGCGGCACGGTGAAGAGCAACTCGTAGTCTTCTCCGCCGTGCAAGGCCTGGGTGAGGGTCGCGGCGTCGCGGATGGGCAGCAAAGCGGCATCGACCTCCGCAGCCACGCCGGACTCCTCGCAGATGTGTCCGAGGTCGGTCGACAGGCCGTCGCTGAGGTCGATGGCGGCGGAGGCGGCGCTGTGCTGTACAAGCCAAAGGCCCTGTCGGATGCGGGGCTGGGGGTAGAGGTGCGGGGCCAGCAGGGCTTCGAGCTTCCTGGGAATTCGGAGCGGGTAGGGGCCGGCTTGCTGGGCTTCGCCTAGTTCGGCGAGACGCGCCAGAGCGGCGGCGGCTCCGCCCAGGGCGCCGGTGACGTAGATGAAATGGCCGGGGCGGGCGCCAGAACGGCGCAGGGCCTTTCCCTGTGGAACCCCGCCGATGAGCACGATGTCCGCGATGGCGATGGGTGATTCGGAGAGGTCGCCGCCCGCCAGAGGAGTCTTGTGGGCCTCGGCGAGGGCGAGCAGCCCGTCGAGAAAGCCGTCCATCCATGTTGAACCGTCTTGCGTCGAGCTCTTCTGCCGGACGGGCCCGATTGGCCAGGCTGGACGGCTCGTCGGGGCAGTAGTGAGTTCGCGGGGCAACCCGAGGGACAAAAAGGCGGCGATGGGCCGGGCGCCCATGGCAGCCAGGTCGCTGAGTCCGCGGGCGAGGGCACGGTGGCCGATGGACTGGGGCGGGTGCCAGTCGAGGCGGAAGTGGCGGCCCGCGATGGAGAGGTCGGTGGTGACCGCCAGTTCCTCTCCCGAACGCGGACGAATCAGAGCGCAGTCGTCGCCGATGCCCAGTCGCACAGCGGCTCCGGCGGCCCGGCCTGCGCGGCTGCGGATTTTGCGCAGCAGGGCGAGTTCGCCCGGTTGGCCTTCGCCTGACAAGGAATCGAGCCGCTTCGAGGGCATTCTTTGAGGATAGGGCATACATCAGGGATCAGGGGTCAGGGGTCAGAGACTTTGCTGTTGATCAGGCCGGGCTTGCGGCTTGTTTCTAAGCGGGGCCAGAGTCCAGTCCTTCGGCTGCCGCGCGCTTTCGCGACTCTTGGCGCAAGGGGAGAACGCCCGGCGAATATCGAATCGCGAATGATTTTTCAGGTGAATTACGTTGACCCCGCCCTTGTGGAACTGTTAGTCTTGGTGAACTGTTACCCGGCTTTCCCCTCGGGATGAGAGGTTGTTTCAGGGGCCGATGAGCCCCGTATGCCATGCGCTGTTCTTGAGTACACGGCGAATTGCGGCCCTGCAAGGTTGCAGGGATGAAAGGCGAAAATGCTGCGCAAGCGCTATTACATACTTTTTGTAGCCAGAGATGAGGACGGGCGCGTCCGCAAGATTCCCGTTCCCCTCCAATATGCGTATGGATTTGTTGCGGCGGCACTGGTAGGTGCGTTCACCATCGTCGGACTGGCCGGTTCTTACACGCGGATGCTGCTGAAGACCGAGAGCTTCAACCAGGTGCGCCAGGACCGCGAGAATCTGCGCAAGGACTACAAGCAGATGGCGCAGATTGCGCACGACCGCAGCGTGCAGGTGGCCTCGCTGGGGGCGCTGGCCAGCGAAGTGACGGCGCTGTACGGGTTGCGCCAGAACAGGCTGGCCTCGGCCAAGCCCGCGACGGCGGCCGCCAAAGCGGCAGCGGCGCCTACGCCGGCAACTCTCTCCCTCACCGACGATGTGAGCCAGCAGCAGGTGAAGCTTTCGGTCGATCAGTTTTACGCCTTGCGCACCCAGGCGCTTTCCGGAAAGGTCTCGCGGGCGCTCGAAGGCGGTTTGACCTCCAGCTTTGTCGGCGACTGGACGCAATTGGCCGATGCGCCTTCCATCTGGCCCGTCGAGGGCCGCGTGGGATCGAGCTTCGGTCAGCGGGAAGATCCCTTCAACGGGGAGGGCAAGTTCCACTCGGGCATCGATATTGAAGCGCCCTACGGGACGCCGGTCCGCGCCGCCGCCGATGGAGACGTGAGCGGTGTATCGATGGGCGCCGGATATGGCCGCGAGGTGGTGCTGGATCATGGCCATGATTTGCTCACCGTCTACGGGCATCTGTCGGCGATGGCGGTGCTGCCGGGACAGCATGTGATTCGGGGCCAGGTTATCGGCTATGTGGGCCAGTCGGGCCGCGCCACCGGTCCGCACCTTCACTACGAGGTGCGCGTCCACAATGTACCTGTGAATCCGCACAAGTACCTGCGCACCACCTACGAGCAGGTTGCCTCCCTCGACGCCAGTGCTCTTGGCAGGCAGCGCAATTAGGCGGCTATTGGGGCCTTTCTGCTGTTCCGGCAATGTTGTCCATCGGGCCATTCCACCTCCCGCAGCAAGTCGCTCGTATCGAGGACCGTTGGTGCCATTGCGACCGGCGTGCCTTTGCCGTTAGGCTGGTAGTGATTGATCTTGGCATCGGCAGAGCGGCCCAACTCGCGGCTTACGGAGGATCGGCGCGCGCCGCTGGACGCAGGAACTTCATATAAGTACATGGAGAATAGCCACATAGCAGAATTGTGGCCCCGTAGCTCAGGTGGATAGAGCAGCAGTTTCCTAAACTGCGTGTCGGAAGTTCGAGTCTTCCCGGGGTCACCATTTCTTTGTTGCCGGAGCAACGCATCGCCCGGCTGAAGCCAACCGGGTTTCCCGCCGGGTACGCTTCTTGGGAGGCAGGTTTTTTCCACCGCCGTGGTTTTGACTTCACGTCTTCGAGCGGCTATAAATGTTCATGTCATGGAAACAGATTCCATGGCGTCACGGCTGCTCCATCGAGGGGCAGCGCAGTTCACCACGGCAATCGCCAGGATGCTCGGGAAGGCGGTGAAACTCCGCCACTGCCCCGCAACTGTGAGCGCCCCTGTGCCGCTGCCCGTCTTATTGGGAGGCCGGAGGCAGGAATTCAGCCAGGGTTCTTCCGCCCGCGCGGAAGCGCCCAGGGAAACCACTGGTGGCGAGGCCTTTCAGGCTCGTTTCCGGGAAGGTGGCTGGAGAGGCGCAAGTCAGGAGACCGGTCCTCGGCGCTCAACCCCGCTTGCGTTCCGAGGGGAACGAAGGAGCCAGTCATGCTTTTAGCCTCTTGCAAAACTGCCTTCGGGCTATGAATTGTGTTAGGGCACGACTTAAGTCGTGCCGCAAGCGGCCAATTCAGATTCCGGCTTCAGCCGCTGCGGAATTGCAAATTGCTGAAACCAAAACCACAGGGGCTAAAGCCCTACATGATCCTGTTGCTCTATTGGCGCGACTGAAGTCGTGCCCTGACACTTACGACAGTCTAAATGGAATTCTGCACGAGGCCATTGTCTCCACGTCCTTTCGCGCTCGCCTCAGCCGCGCACTGCCCAGCATCTTCATTGCTATCATTCTCACGGTCTTCGCTGCTTCGTGTCCGGCCGCCTCCATCCGCGGTGTGGTGACCGACGCTTCGGGCGCCAAGGTGACCGGCGCGAATGTAAACCTGTTCAGCAACGGTAAAGTAATTGCCACCGCCGTCTCCACAGCTGACGGCAGCTTCGAGATTCTCACCGGAGTCGAAGGGCGGTTCTTCCTCGTAGTCTCGGCCAAGAGCTTCCGGCAGTTGGAGACGCCTGGCTTCTACGCCGGCCGCCTGGATAACGTCGAGCGCAATGTGGTGCTTGAACCGGAGTGGGTGCGCGAGTCGATTGTGGTGACCGCGACCGGGACGCCGACGCCGCAGCCGCAAACCAGCGCCGCCACCAGCGTGCTGGGGCCGCTCGATCTGGCGTTGCGCGACGACCTGGTGAGCGCGCTGCGGCTAATGCCGGGGGCATTCGTGGCCCAGACCGGCCAGCTTGGAGCCCAGACTTCGCTCTTCGTCCGCGGCGGCGATTCGGATGCAAACAAGGTTTTGCTCGATGGCGTCAGCGCGGGCGATATGGGCGGACAATTCGACTTCGGGCCGCTCTCCACCACCGCCGTCGAGAGCGCCGAAGTCTATCGCGGCCCCGATTCCAGCCTGTACGGCGCAGATGCGGCCAGCGGCGTGATCAGCCTTACCACTCCGCACGGAACCACGAGCTTTCCTTCTCTGCTGTTCGAGGGCGATGCGGGCAACTTGAGCACGTCACGCGAGCAGCTTGAACTTGCCGGCGCTCACAATAAGCTGGACTACCTGGGCGCATTCAGCTGGCTACAGACCGCCAACAATCTGCCCAATGATGAGTATCACGTTGCCACCACGGCGGCTAACGTTGGCTGGCAGCCGAGCGGCAGGACGCAGCTTCGCGCCACGCTTCACTACGGCGTGGATGCGACCGGGGTTCCCAACGCCTGGGATTTCTATCGCGTTGCCGACGATGCCACGCAGAAGGACCAGGACATTTTCCTGAGCGCGTCGGTAGACAACCAGACCACAGCGGATTTTCATAACAGCGTTCGCTACGGCCTGACGCGCAAGCGCGAGCAGTACACGCTGTGGCAGCCGTCGGGCGAATACCAGGCCTATAGCTACTACTGCTTTGCGCCCGCATACCTGGGCAATACTGTCACCATTGCCGGCGCAAATGGCTACTCCGCTACCGGACAGGCGGTGCTCGACTGCGCGGGAACGTACCCGAAGCCGCCATACCAGCAGGTAAACAACCGCGACCAGCTCATCTACCAGGGCGATTACCGATTCACTCCGCACCTGACCGCGCTGATCGGCTTTCACTACGAAAACGAGCGCGGCTCCGTGCCTCACAGCACCTACTACCCACCAGTCTCGCCCACGAACTACGATTACGTGGCTGCCGTTCACGGGGACTTCAAGAATCGCTTCTTTTACACGCTTGGCGGCAGCGTGGAGAAGTACTCGCTCTTCGGCACACAGACTTCGCCGCGCGCGGGGCTCTCCTACTATGCCCTCCGTCCGCGCAAGGGCATCTTCAGCGGCACGCGCCTCCTGTTCAACTTCGGCGATGCGGTGCGCGAACCCAAGCTGACCGACGAAGACGAATCGCTCTACAACTTCCTCGAAGCCAACGGCGGGCAATCGACCATCCAGCAGCTTCATCTGTCGCGCCTTTCCGCGCCCACCACCCGCACTTACGAGGGCGGCGTGGAGCAGGCTTTCTTCGGCGAGCGCGTCGTCCTCCGCTCCAGCTACTTCCACAATGAATTCGGCAGGGAGATCGAGTACGTCGGGCTGGACCTGGTTCCCCAGCTTCTTCCCAATCTCACCCTCGCGCAACAGCAGTTATTGGAGAGCGTGCTGCAAAGCAATTATGCCTACGAGTTGACTCTTAACTCGGAGGCCTTTCGCGCCCAGGGCGTGGAGACCACGGTCGAGAGCGGGATCGGCCGCAACCTCTTCCTGCGCGGCGGCTACACCTATCTGGATGCCGTCGTGCAGCGCTCCTTTACCAACGACGATCAAGCTCTGCTGGGGCCGATTCCCACCTTCGCTAACGGAATTCCGATCGGGCCCTATTCGCCGCTGCAAGGCGCCCGTCCCTTCCGCCGTGCGCCGCATACGGGCTTCCTCACCGCGACCTATGCGCAGAAGAAGTACAGCGCAATCCTTACTTCGGCCTTCTCCAGCCGGAGCGACGACTCCACTTACCTTGAAGGCGCCGACTCGAGCGGCGGCAACAGCCTGCTCCTTCCCAACCGCAATCTGGACCACGGCTACGCAAAGCTGGACCTGGGCGGCAGCTACAGCCTGCGTTCCTGGGTGGCAATATACGCTCAGGCGGAGAACCTGCTGAACGACCGGCACATCGCGCCCATCGGTTATCCCAGCCTGCCCATCACCATCCGTACCGGGCTGCGCATTCAGTGGGGCATCGGAAGCGGGCGCTGAGGCAAGGGGCCGGTCGGGGAGCGAGCCGCTGCATGTCGCCCGCATCGCGCTGGTTGTATCCTCGAAGTCATGGACAAGGACGCTTCCCCAACGCCCAATGACGCCAAACCCGCCGCCGCAAACCTCCTCAAAGGAGCGGCCTCCTCCTACCTGCGCTCGGCGCGCCATCAACCGGTCCACTGGAACCCGTGGGGTCCAGCGGCCTTTGCCCGCGCCCGGGCGGAAGACAAGCCCATCCTGCTCGACATTGGCGCGGTGTGGTGCCACTGGTGCCACGTTATGGACCGCGAGTCCTATGAGAATCCGCAAATTGCCGCGCTGATCAACGAGCATTACGTGGCCGTGAAGGTGGACCGCGACGAGCGGCCCGACGTGGACGCGCGCTACCAGGCGGCGGTCTCTGCCATCACCGGGCAGGGCGGCTGGCCGTTGACGGCCTTTCTCACCCCCGACGGCCGACCCTACTTCGGCGGCACCTATATTCCCCCCGAGGACCGTTACGGGCAGCCGGGTTTCGGGCGGGTACTCGAGGCGCTGGCGCTGGTATGGCGCGAGCGGCGCGACGCACAGTTCTGGTCGATGGTCATGTCCCAGACGGCCGTCGAACTGGCAGACCACTGGCCGTTCTTGTAGACCCCCTGGTACAGTTCGAACAGCCAGCAACTGCCCTGATCCAGAACCAGCACATGCCGGTCGCCATTGCCCGGCTTCGGGTAGCCTTCGATGAGCGCGTTGGCGGGAATGGGCATGGGGCCCGGGTCGCTCTCGCTGGCGTACGCGGTGATT
Organism: uncultured Acidobacteriaceae bacterium; assembly: GCA_963799145.1. Taxonomy (GTDB): domain Bacteria; phylum Acidobacteriota; class Terriglobia; order Terriglobales; family Acidobacteriaceae; genus Telmatobacter. Next base: position 38,993 of record CAWCWQ010000132.1, read on the forward strand.
TTCACGGGGACCAGAGGCTGCGTCCCAGCTTCGATCTGATAGGGAATGCCCATGCTCTGGCCCGCGTACAGGCCGGCGCCGAAATCTGGGTGCAGGGTTACGCTTGCGCCGATGTAGTCGATGTAGTTTGCGGAGTTTGGATCGACCGGCGCATTCGCGATGTTGGTGTTCCAAAGGTTATCGGATGGGAACGGCACAAAGCCGTTCAGCGGTGCCAGCGGACCAAGGCCCATGCCGGCACAGGTACCGGCTTGGGCGAAGGCTGAGGCAGAGATGCAGACGGTGAGTACTGCCAGAACTATGGTTCTCATGGGTCCATTGTAATGGACGAAGCCGGCCTATTCGCGGGCGGCCTGCCACGGCGAAGGCGTCATCTTCAGTGCCACGGCAAGAATATTCTCAAGGAATTGATTGCAATCCCTTCGAAAATGGGACGGGTTCTGAGCCAGATCGACACGGCGATCTGACGGTACAGGTGCCGGCGGATGCGCCGGCAAATGGTTCATCTTGAACGGGC